>DATMTG010000177.1:0-3439 GCA_035565075.1 Stenotrophobium sp. | reverse complement strand
CGGAGCGGGTGACAAAAACAGCCCTTGCAACAAGAGCCGGGCGTAGTTTACCTGTCGCCATGTCCTGCCGCACGCAAACCGGAGCAAAAGCAGCTAGAGCGCTTTTGCCGCGGATTCCGGCTGCACCACGGGATGCCCGTCCGGTGTCACCACGCCCAGCGAGATCACCAGGCGCAGCGCCTCCTGTACCGGCATGTCCAGCCACACGACATCCTTGCGCGGGACCAGCAGCAGGAACCCGGAGGTGGGATTGGGCGTGGTCGGGATGAACACGGTGACCAGGTCTTCGCCGGTTTTCTTGCCAATCTCCAGCGAAGTGTCGGCGGTCTGGAAGGCGATGCTCCAGCTGTTCGGATGCGGGTAGCGCACCAGCAGCGCGTGGCGGAAGGCGACCGAATTGCTCGACAGCAACGTCTGCGCCAGCTTCTTCATGCCGCCGTAGATGGTGCGCACCAGCGGCACATGGCCGAGCGCCGCCTCGATCCATTTCACGGTCTGTGCGCCCAGGTAGTTGGCCGCCAGCAGGCCCGTGACCAGCACCAGCACGATGCTCAGCAGGACGCCGAAACCCGGAATGTCCGGGCGGATGGCCTCTGGAATCAGCAGCAGACTGGTGTCGAGCAGGCTGACCATGAAGCGGATCACCAACAGCGTCACCGCCAGCGGCACCCAGACCAGCAGACCGGCGACGAACCAGCGTCTCAACAGGCTATTCATGTATTCACGGCCCTACCGACCGTCCGATATCAGGATGCAGAGGTATGGAGTCACGAAGCCGCGCTGGCGTCGGACGCACCCGCCGGCGCAGCGGCAGGGCTGCTCTTTGCAGTGTCTTGGGTTTTCGTTTCCGGCTTTGCCTCACTACTGTCACTGGCCAGATTCCGCTTGTTGCCCGACTTGAAATCGGTTTCATACCAGCCGCCGCCCTTGAGCCGGAAACCGGCGGCGGACACCTGCTTGGTCAAGGCCGGCTTGCCACAGTGCGGGCATTTCGTCGCCGGTGGATCCGAGATCTTGTGCATGATCTCCGACTGCTGACCGCAGGCCTGACAATAGTAATCGTAAATCGGCATGGTGCTTCCCTGAAATCCGGTCTGCCCTGCACGGAATCTCAGGGTGATTCGCGTATTTTCAAGCCCCGCGGCCGTTTTATCCAGTGCCGCGCCCTGTGGCCGGGTGCTCTTCCGCGTCCAGGTAATTCTCCGGCCGGAAGCGTGGGGTGCAGATCGCCAGGAAGACCAGATCGGTTGCGCCGGTATTGGCAATCCGCTGCGGACACAGCGGCGGAATGCTGACGACATCGCCCGCCTGCACCGTCGTCGCCGGCAGGTCAGCGATTTCGACCCGGCCACTGCCTTCGAGGATGACATAACGCTCCGCCGTATCCCGTAGCCGGTGCCAGCGGGTGGTCACGCCGGCCGCGACGCGCGCCCGTGCCACCGATACCGCCGCGTCGTCCGGCGCGTTCAGCAATTCCAGGATGTGACAGCGCTCGTCGGTGGCGTATTCCGATTGCGGGTCGGGCGTATGGATTCGTGCGTCCATAGTTGTTTGCTCATTGCGGTTCAGGGCAGACCGTAGCTGAAATTCATCATCACGCGCTGATCGACCCCGGCCTGCGGATCATACGGATGCAGCCACTGCCAGGACAGGTCGGCATCGATCGCCGGGTCCAGCCAGCGGCGAAGTTGCGGGGTCAGCCCCAGCATCAACGCCGCCTGTTCGCTGGCGACTGCATCCGACGACAGCGACCAGAGTTCGGGATTGCTGCGCTGCCAGCTTGCCGAAACCGGCGCACCCCAGAACTTGCGACTGATGCGGGCCCGGCTGGCCCAGTTCAACGCGCTCTGCGCGTCATCCCCGGCCACGGATTGCAGCATGACCTGGCCACTCAACGCCCAATCCTGCAGGGTGAGGGTCTGCCGTGCTCCGAATTCGCTGCCGCCGTGGGAGGCATCGCCAGCCTCTGGCAGTCGCGGCAGGTAACGGGTAAAGCTGAAGGTGCTGGAAGCGCGGCCATAGTGCCATTCCGCGGAGCCCGAGCGCAGGTCCGACTGCTCGAGCCGGCCATCGATCATGCGGCTGCAGCGCCGCTGTGAAAAATTCAACGCGGCATCGCCCATCATCGGCAGAACGGGCCCATGCAAGCTGGCAGAAAACAGGCAGGTCTGAACGCCGTTGGCAAAACCTTGCGGTGAAACCTCAAAGCGCAGCGGCCCGGGCGCCCAGCGTGCCGTGACCTGGCGATCGCTGCCGGCGAGGATGCCAGAAGAATTCAGCGAACGGATCTGGTGCGCGTTCCAGTCGATCTGCAGTGGCGCCAGACCGGCAGGCAGTACAACAGAAGCCGCCTGGCTGAACTGCTCGGTCGCCAGCGTGCCCTGCCAGTCGGAGCCCGTCAGCAAGGCGTTGGCCGCAGTGGGATTGCCGTAAACAATGTCATACCCGCCATGCAGCGTGACCGCGCCGTTTGCGATCCTGCCTCTGATCCCGCTGTCCACAATCCTGCCCGGGTCCGTGACGCTGGGCAGACCGACATCCATGTCTACCGGCACCTCGAGATGAACCCGCTGTGCGTCGCCACGGTTGGGGTCGCAGGTGCAGCCGGCCAGCGTGCAGAACACACAAATCATCATCCAGGGCGGCAGCAGACGACGGGATTCCATCACAATGAAATTGACCGGCCGGACCGGCATAGGTTCGGAAAATCCGCTCATCCAGGAGTTGCCGCTCAACCCGGAGGGTTCAGGTCCTCGATTCGCAATTCGGGACGCTGCGCAAGACGGGCGCGGAATGCAAGGAACGCCTGCGCCGCCAGTGTTCGCGGACCCTTGATGCCGAATTCGATATGCCGCGGCCGCCCGGCATCGCCGCGTGACGGCAGGCTGGACAGCGCAATCCCCGGGAATCGCGCGAGCGTTTCCTCCATCAGTTCCAGCAGGTCGCCCTCGGCACTGCTGCCGATGGCCCGCAGCGAGAACTCGACGGCTGGATCGGCAACGTGCAGGTCCTGCAGACAGCGGTCCAGCACCCACTCCAGCATCGGCCAGGCCATCTCCGGGAATCCCGGAACAAAAAAATGCCGGTGCAGGAAAAAGCCCGAAACACGGTTGACCGGATTCGGGATCAGGGCCGCGCCCTGGGGAAAATCCGCCATTAGCACGCGGTTAGGCCGCGCACGCTCGCCGTATTCGTCGACGATCAGCCGCTCCGCCTCGGCATGCCGGCACAGCGGCACGCCAAAGGCCCGCGCCGCGGCCTGGCGCGTGCGGTCGTCCGGCGTGGCACCGATGCCGCCGCAACTGAGCACGACATCGCCGCGCGCATGGCTGGCCTTGATTGCCTCGGCGATGCGCGCTTCGCTGTCGCCGACCAGTTGCGCCCAGTCGAGCGACATGCCGCGTGCGCGCAACAGGCCGATGACCTTGGCCAGGTGCTT
>DATMTG010000176.1:0-3684 GCA_035565075.1 Stenotrophobium sp. | reverse complement strand
CAGGATCGCGTTGGACGGCGACAGGTGGTCGGTGGTGATGTTGTCCGGCAGCACGGCGAGCGCGCGCATGCCTGCCAGCGTACGCTCACCGGCCAGTGCGCCCTCCCAGTACGGCGGGCGCCGGATGTAGGTGCTTTGCGGGCGCCAGTCGTAGAGCGGCTTGGTCTTGTTGTCGTCGACGATCTTGAAATTGAACATCGGCTCATAGACCTGCCGGAAGAATTCCGGCTTGACGCTCTGCTTGACCACCGCGTCGATCTCGGCGTCCGTCGGCCAGATATCCTTGAGGCGCACCGGCTTGCCGTCCCGGTCGATGCCGAGCACATCCTTCTCGATGTCGAAGCGCACGGTGCCGGCGATCGCGTAGGCGACGACCAGCGGCGGCGAGGCGAGGAACGCCTGCTTGGCATACGGATGGATGCGGCCGTCGAAGTTGCGGTTGCCGGACAGCACGGCGGTCGCGTACAGGTCGCGGTCGATGATTTCCTGCTGGATCTGCGGATCGAGCGCGCCGGACATGCCGTTGCAGGTGGTGCAGGCGAACGCGACGATGCCGAAGCCGAGCTGTTCGAGTTCCGGCAGCAGCTTGGCCTCCTCCAGATAGAGCTTCACCGCCTTGGAGCCGGGCGCCAGGGACGACTTGACCCAGGGCTTGCGCGTGAGGCCGCGGGCGTTGGCGTTGCGCGCCAGCAGGCCGGCGGCGATGACGTTGCGCGGATTGGAGGTGTTCGTGCAGCTGGTGATGGCGGCGATGATCACCGCACCGTCCGGCATCTTGCCGTCGGCCGGCAGCTCCCACTTGGCGGCGATGCCGCGCTCGGCCAGCTTGGACACCGGCAGGCGGCGATGCGGATTGGACGGGCCGGCCAGCGTGCGGTCGACCGTCGACAGGTCAAAGCGCAGCGTGCGCTCGTACTCGGCGGTCTTCAGCGCGTCGGCCCACAGGCCGGTGTGCCTGGCGTAGGTCTCGACCAGCTTGACCTGCGCGTCGTCGCGGCCGGTGAGCTTGAGGTAATCGATGGTGTTGCCGTCGATGAAGAACATCGCGGCGGTGGCGCCGTATTCCGGCGCCATGTTGGAGATCGTCGCGCGATCGCCCAGCGTCAGTGCCGCAGCGCCTTCGCCGCGGAACTCCAGGTAAGCCCCGACGACCTTTTCCTTGCGCAGGAATTCGGTCAGCGCCAGCACGACGTCTGTGGCGGTGATGCCCGGCTTCGGCTTGCCGCTGAGCTCGACGCCGACGATGTCCGGCAGGCGCATCCACGAAGCGCGGCCGAGCATCACGCTCTCGGCCTCGATGCCGCCGACGCCGACCGCGATCACGCCCAGCGCATCGACGTGCGGCGTATGCGAGTCGGTGCCGACGCAGGTGTCCGGAAACGCAACGCCGTCCTTGACATAGATCACCGGCGACATCCGCTCCAGGTTGATCTGGTGCATGATGCCGTTGCCCGGCGGGATCACGTCGACGTTCTTGAACGCGAGCTTGGTCCAGTCGATGAAGTGGAAGCGGTCATCGTTGCGGCGGTCTTCGATCGCCCGGTTCTTGGCGAACGCATCCTTTTCGAAACCGGCATGTTCGACCGCCAGCGAGTGATCGACGATCAGCTGCACCGGCACCACCGGGTTGACCAGCGCCGGATCGCCGCCCTGGTCGGCGATCGCATCGCGCAGGCCGGCGAGGTCCACCAGCGCGGTCTGGCCGAGGATGTCATGACACACCACGCGCGCCGGGAACCACGGAAAATCCAGATCGCGCTTGCGCTCGATCAACTGCGACAGGTACGCGTCGATGCGCGCCGGCTCTGCCTTGCGCACGATGTTCTCGGCGTGCACGCGTGCGGTGTAAGGCAGCCTGTCCCAGGCGCCGGGCCGGATCGCGTCGACGGCTTCGCGCGCGTCAAAATAATCGAGCGGGCTGCCCGGCAGGTTCTTGCGGTGTGCGGTGTTCATGATTGCAGGCTTTCAGTGTGGACGGAAAATCAGGGGAATGACGATGGGATAGCCGATCAGCGCTGGTCGATCGGCACGAACTTGAGATCTTCCGGGCCGGTGTAGTTGGCCGAGGGGCGGATGATCTTCTTGTCGATGCGCTGCTCGATGATGTGGGCCGACCAGCCGGCGGTGCGCGCGATCACGAACAGGGGCGTGAACATGGCAGTCGGCACGCCCATCATGTGATACGACACCGCGCTGAACCAGTCGAGGTTCGGGAACATCTTCTTCTCGCGCCACATGACCGATTCCAGGCGTTCGGCGATGTCGAACATCTTGCTGCTGTTCTGCTCTTCGGAGAGGCTGCGTGCGACTTCCTTGATCACCTTGTTGCGCGGATCGGAGATCGTGTAGACCGGGTGACCGAAACCGATCACCACTTCCTTGTTGGCGACGCGCTGCACGATGTCGGCTTCGGCCTCATCCGGGCTGTCGTAGCGTTTCTGGATTTCGAACGCGACTTCGTTGGCGCCACCGTGCTTGGGGCCGCGCAATGCACCGATGCCACCGGTGATGCAGGAGTGGATGTCCGAACCGGTGCCGGCGATGACGCGGCAGGTGAAGGTCGAGGCGTTGAATTCGTGCTCGGCGTAGAGGATCAGGCTGGTGTGCATGGCCTTGACCCAGGAGTTGCGCGGCGCCTTGCCGTGCAGCAGGTGCAGGAAGTGCCCGCCGATGGAATCGTCGTCGGTTTCGACGTCGATGAGGTTGCCGTTGATCGCGTAGTGATACCAGTACAGCAGCATCGAGCCGAGGCTGGCGAGCAGCTTGTCGGCGATGTCGCGGGCGCCGGGATGGTTGTGGTCGTCTTTTTCCGGTAGCGCGCAGCCCAGCGCGGAAACGCCGGTGCGCATCACGTCCATCGGGTGGGAGGCGGCCGGCAGGGCTTCCAGCGCCGCCTTGACGCTGGCCGGCAGGCCGCGCAGGGATTTGAGCTTGGCCTTGTAGGCGGTCAGTTCCGGCTTGGTCGGCAATTTGCCATGCACCAGCAGGTGCGCAATTTCTTCGAACTCGCACTGATCGGCGACGTCGAGGATGTCGTAGCCGCGGTAATGCAGGTCATTGCCGCTGCGGCCCACGCTGCACAACGCCGTGTTGCCGGCGGCAACGCCGGACAGCGCAACGGATTTCTTCGGTTTGGGGCCGGTGGCGGCGGGGGGGGTTTCGCTCATGGGGTCCTCAGATCAGTGTGGTTTGCTGTTGACTGCAGAAGAATGCACGGTGTCCGGTTCGCGAGCTGGGTGGCCGGAGCCGGGGTGACAGCATGCGGGTCGTCGCGGAGTCGGCAATAATGCTCCCGGGCCTGCTCCTGCGGGTTCGCACTATAGTCATTTTCGGCCGATTTGTTCAGGGGCAGGCGGCAGGCGCGGGCCATCTGGCACCCCGCCGGCGGGTCAGGCGGCGCTCCGGACGGGCGGCTCGTGTCGCCCGCCCGGGAATTGCCGGTGAAAGCCTCGCTGGCTCACATGGAACGGGAAACGGAACAGGATATGGATCTCGAAGTGGCAAAAAAAATGCTGGAAAGCGGCATCAGGTTTGTCGCCAACAGCGGCCTCAAGGTGCTGGAGTTGCGGCGCGGGCATGTCAAATGCCTGATGCCGTTCGCCGGCAACGGCAATCACATCGGTACCATGTATGCCGGGGCGCTGTTCACGCTTGCGGAAATTCCGGGCGGCGCGCTGTTTCTTT
>DATMTG010000175.1:0-3267 GCA_035565075.1 Stenotrophobium sp. | reverse complement strand
TTTCGATCTGCTGGGTGGCGTCCAGCACCAGGGTACCGCCGCCGGACTGCGACTGGCTGCCGCCGAGGATGACCGTCTCGGACATCTTCTTGGCCCGGTTCAGTTTCTGCTCGACGTCGCGGAAGGTCTTGTCGTGCTGGGCGATGAATTGGTAAACCGACTCGGCCTTGTTGAACTGGCGCTTGCGCTCGAAATCCAGCGCCAGGTTGTAAAGCAGCTCCAGCAGCTTGTCGTCCACCGGCTGCACTCGGCGGAACTTTTCGAACGCCATGTCGAGCTGCCCCTGGCCCTGGAAGGCAAGGCCCAGCATGCGGTTGGATTCGGCGCCCTCGGCTTCGCTGCTCATCTTCAGCCGCTCGGTGATGCGGAAGCGTTTGAGCAGCATGAACGCGTGACCCAGGGCGAGGAAGATCGCGGGGATGATCAGCTGGAACCAGATGGCCTTGTCAGCCAGCATCAGGTATTCGCCGAGCAGCAGGGCGGCGATCAGTGCGGCCGTGATGCCGGCGGCAAGCCCTGCCGACAGGCGCGGCACCGCCAGTCCCAGGTATAGGGCGAGTGCCAGCAGCACGCCGATTTCAAGGTAGCCTGCCCATGCGGGACGGGTGAAGAAATCCTGCTGCAGGATGCTGGAGACGGTATGCGCGGCCACCACGGCCGGCGCCATCGCCGGCGAGATCGGCGTGGGGAAACTGACGCCGACGCCGCGCGCGGTGGCGCCGATGATGACGATCTTGTCCTTGTACTTGCTCGCCGGGATTTTTCCGCTGAGCACATCGTAGAACGAGTCCACCGGAAACGCCGGCCGCCCGTCACGGTCGGCGTAATACTGCGTGTACATGCGCAGATCGGGCGTGGTGCGGATATGGATGCCGCCCAGCGTGATGCCTTCGCCCAGCTGGACCGTGATATCGGCGGGCGTGAGATTCAGCGCCGCAGCGGCCGTCATCAACGAGAACGAGGGGTAGAACTCGTCGTAATAACGGATCACCAGCGGCTCGAAGCGCACGGCGCCATCCACGTCCAGCGTCGCATTCAGGTGGCCGATGGCTTCGGCGGCGTTGCCCAGTTCCGGCACCGGGAACTGTACGGCGTTGGCCGGCAGCGGCAGTTGTCCGTGCGCGCGCGCCTCGACGCGATCCTCGATGTGGGTCAGCTGGTTCCTGCGCACGTAATCCGGCAACGGGTGGTCCGGACGTCCTTCGGGTCTGCCGAGCGTGAAGGTCATTGGCAGGATGACGTGACCGAACTGCCTGAAGGCTGCACCCAGCGTGTTATCGGTGTTGAGCTGCTGCTGCGCTGCCTTGAGCTTGTCGGCGATGGCGTCAAGCGAACTCTGGTACTGGGTGGCCAATGCCGACTCGCGGTAGGCCTTGGCAACGCCTGCGGCGGTGGCGCTGCTGCGGGCCATGTCGTCGAGCATCGCGCCGAAGGTCACGACCTCGCCGGGAATCTGTTGCGTCAGCGGCGACTTCGCCAGCATGCCGGAGATTTCGTTGATGGCCTGCAGTCCGGGGTCTTGCTCGGTTTCGGAGTAGAACACGGTATTGGCGATGACCTTGGCGCCGCCTTCGCGCAGCTTTTCGATCATCTGCGCGTGCAGGTTGCGCGGCCACGGCCAGCGTCCGAGATTCTGGATCGACTGGTCGTCTATGGCGATGACGGCGATGCGTGCGGACGGTGTCCGCTCATGCGCGCGCACGCCCATGTCGTAGGCCGAGCGCTCGAGTCCCTGGAAACTGTCGCCGAGGATGCCGTAGGCGAGAATGAAGAAAACAACCGCGAATACCGCTGCGGCGAAACCGTCCTTCGCCCAGATTTTTTGCCTGGCCACTGAAGCCCCCCGACTGTTGGCTGCTAAGCTGATACTAAACTGAATCCATTCATACAAAATAGTGCCCCACGTCACATGGCCAAGACAAAAACACAATTCGCCTGCCAGAGCTGCGGAGCGCTGAGTCCCAAGTGGGCCGGGCAGTGCGCCGACTGCGGCGGTTGGAACACCCTGGTCGAAACCGTGGTGACGCCCGCGCGTCCGCGCAGCGGTTTTGCGGGTGCGGGCACTGCACGCATCCAGCGACTCGACCAGGTCAGCACGCGCGAAGAGCCACGAACGCCTTCGGGACTGCCGGAGATGGACCGGGTGCTGGGCGGCGGCATCGTGCCGGGTGCGGTGATCCTGATCGGCGGCGATCCCGGCATCGGCAAATCGACCCTGCTGCTGCAGGTGCTGGCGGCGGTCGAGGGGCGCCTGCCGACGCTGTATGTCACCGGCGAGGAGTCGCTGACTCAGGTGCATCTGCGCGCAGCGCGGCTGGGTCTGCCGCGCCTGGATCTGCCGGTTCTGGCGGAAACCCAGGTCGAGGAGATCATCGCCCAGATCACCGCGAACAAGCCGGCCCTGGTTGTGATCGATTCGATCCAGACGCTGCATACGGACGCGCTGGACTCCGCGCCGGGATCGGTGTCGCAACTGCGTGAGTGTGCCGCGCAACTGGTGCGCCACGCCAAGGCCAGCCATACCGCCGTGGTGCTGGTCGGACACGTGACCAAGGAAGGCGCGATCGCGGGTCCGCGCGTGCTCGAACACATGGTCGATACCGTGCTGTATTTCGAACACGACGTCGGCAGCCGCTATCGCATCGTGCGTGCGGTCAAGAACCGCTTCGGCGCGGTCAACGAGCTCGGCGTTTTTGCGATGACCGACGGCGGGCTCAAGGAGGTCAGCAACCCCTCGGCGCTGTTCCTGTCGCGCCACGATGCGCCGGTGCCGGGCAGCGTGGTGACGGTGACGCGGCAGGGCAGCCGGCCGCTGCTGGTGGAAGTACAAGCGCTGGTGGATCGTTCGCTGGTCGGCAATCCGCGACGCGTGACGCTGGGGCTGGAAGCCAATCGCCTCAACATGCTGCTGGCCGTCCTGCATCGCCACGGTGGCATTGCACTGGGCGATCAGGATGTGTTCGCCAACGTCGTCGGCGGCATGAAGATCCAGGAGCCTGCTGCGGACCTGGCGCTGCTGATGGCGGTGCTGTCGAGTTTTCGCGATCGCGCGCTGCCGGAGGGCCTGGTGGTGTTCGGCGAGGTCGGTCTGGCCGGTGAAATCAGGCCGGTGCAGGGCGGCGAAGAGCGGCTGCATGAAGCGGCCAAGCACGGGTTCAAGAGCGTGATTGTTCCCGAAGCCAATCGTCCGCGTAAATCCGTCAAGCTGGCGATCGAGGTGATGCCCGTCGCGCGGCTCGATCAGGCCTTGCAGTTCATGTGAGCCAC
>DATMTG010000174.1:0-2336 GCA_035565075.1 Stenotrophobium sp. | reverse complement strand
GGCGGACCGTCAACGCGCCCAGCAGGACGTGGAACCCCTGAGCAATGCGCTCACCCTCCAGGAAGCGATCGCCCGCGCCATCAAGTACAACCTGGGCAGGCGCACGCGGCTCATGGAAGAAGCGCTGGCGCAGGGCCAGCTTGACGTCGGCAACTACGAGATGCTGCCGAAACTGGTGGCATCCGCCGGTTATCGCGACAGGAACAAGGACCTCATCACCCGCAGCACCGACTCCGTCACCGGCCAGCCATCCCTCGCCCATCCTTACATTTCCAGCGATCGCACCGCCACCACGACCAATCTCGCTTTCACCTGGAGCCTGCTCGATTTCGGGCAAAGCTATTACGCGTCCAAGCAGAACGCCGACCGCGTGCTCATCGCCGCGGAACATCGCCGCAAGGCGCTGCATAACCTGATCCAGGACGTCGAAACCGCCTTCTGGCGCGCCGCGAGCGCGCAAAAGCTGCGCGGCGAGGTGAAGACGACCATCGCGGCGGCCGAGGACGCGCTGCGCGATTCGAGAAAATCGGAATCGGAAGGGTTGCGCAGCCCGCTGGACGCGCTGCGCTATCAGCGCCAGGTCCTGGAAAATCTGCGGCTGCTCGAATCCATCGAACAGGAACTGTCGAGCGCGCGGATCGAGCTCGCGTCGCTGATCAATGCGCCGCTCGGCCGCGACATCACCGTGGTCGAACCGGCCGATACCGTCAGCGACGCATGGCAGAACGTCTCCGTCGACAAGATGGAAGAACTGGTCATCGCCAACAATGCCGAACTGCGGGAGTCCTTCTACAATGCGCGTATCGCCCGGATGGAAACCCGCCGCGCGCTGCTCAAGCTCTTCCCCGGCCTGTCGTTCAATTACAGCGTCAACGGCAGCGACGACAGCTATCTGATCCACCAGCACTGGACCGAAGCCGGCGCGCAACTGTCCTTCAATCTGCTCGGCGTGCTGTCCGCGCCCGCGCAGATGCGTCTTGCGGACGCCGGCGTCGCCGTCGCCGACCAGCGGCGCATGATGACGCAGATGATCGTCCTGACGCAGATGCATCTGGCGCACCTGCAATACCACAATGCCCTGAAACAGTTCGAGCGCGCGGACAGCATCTGGAAGGTCGACCGCGACATCGCCACCCAGGTGGCAAACCGCGAAAGTGCGAAAACGCAAAGCAAACTCGACCTGGTCGCCAACGAAACGGCGGCGATCCTGAGCGAGCTGCGCCGCTATCAGGCACTGTCCCAGTTCCAGGCGGCGGCAAGCAGGCTGCAGGCAACGCTGGGACTGGAACCCGCCATCGCCGCCGACCGGAACGTGCCGCTGCCCGAACTGACGCAGACCATCGAGACCGCTTTGCGGCAGTGGAACACCGGCCAGCTGCAGCCCGCGGCGACCGTCAAGTAAGGTCCATCCATCATGCTTCTGCGTCGCTTCACGCCCCTGTCCCTCGTGATGGGAGCTTGCATTCATGTCGCCTGTGCGGCAAATCCGGTCAAGGCGCCGGCGCCGGCCGCCGCTGCGCCGAACGCCGCGGCGAAGGCGAATCCGGGCCTGTTCGACCAGCGGGAGATCCGCGCGCAATTGACGCCGCGGCGCTACACGACGCTTGCCGCCGAGATCGGCGCGAGAATCAACCGGATCACCGTCTCCGAAGGCAACCGGTTCCGCGCCGGCGAAACCCTCGTCATGTTCGACTGCTCCGTGCAGCAGGCGCAACTCGGCAGGGCGAAGGCGACGCTGGTCGCCGCCGAGACGACCAGGAACGCCAACCGCAAGCTCAACGATCTCCATTCGGTCAGCCAGGTCGAACTGGAGCTCTCCGAAGCGGAAGTCGCCAAGGCCAGGGCGGACGTCGCGACCAATGCGGCGATCGTCTCGAAATGCGCGATCGCGGCGCCGTTCGGCGGCCGGGTGGCGGAACAGAAAGCGCGGGAACAGCAATTCGTCCAGCCGGGCCAGGCGCTGCTGGAGATTCTCGACGATTCGGCGCTGGAACTCGAATTCATCGTGCCGAGCAAATGGCTGGTCCGGCTCAAGCCCAATCAAGGCTTCAGGGTCGCGATCGACGAAACCGGCAAAAGCTACCCGGCCAAGATCCAGCGCATCGGCGCGAGGGTGGATCCGGTGAGCCAGTCGATCAAGATTTCCGCCGTCATCGACGGCAAGTTCAGCGAACTCATCGCCGGCATGAGCGGCACGGTGCTGATGGAGCCGCCGGGAGGGCGTTGAGGCGGTATTCACAGATTTTCTTCAACGAGAAGTGCAGCAACAACAATAACCTCAACAACAGGAGCCTTTCATGAAATGTCGTCCTACACGGTTAGCTCGTTCCCTGGCC
>DATMTG010000173.1:0-3302 GCA_035565075.1 Stenotrophobium sp. | reverse complement strand
ACGATGCTTTCGACCGCATCATCCAGAGCGGGTGACCTCGGGGTAGGGAATTCAGGCGAGGCCCTGTGCTACCCTTTGCGCCCTTTTTGGATCACCCTTCCTGAATCATGGCGACCTATAAAGCCCCCCTGCGCGAAATCGATTTTGTCCTCAACAATGTCCTGAACGTGGCGCAGCTCAGCGCCCTGCCCGGCTATGAAGACGCGACGCCGGACACCCTGATGGACCTGATCGGGGAAGCCGCCAAGCTGATCGAGGACCAGATCGCGCCGCTCAATGCCCCGGGCGATGCCCAGGGCTGCACGATCAAGGACGGCGTCGTCACCGTGCCTGACGGTCTGGCCGACGCGTACAAGCTGTACTGGCAGGCCGGCTGGGTGTCGCTGTGCAATCCCACCGAATACAACGGCCAGGGTCTGCCGTTCACGCTGTCCAAGGTGGTCGACGAACTGCTCTGCTCGGGCAACGTCGCCTTCGCGCTGTATCCGGGCCTGACCATGGGCTGCTTCGAGGCGATCCACGCCACCGCCAGCGACGAGATCAAGAACACCTACCTGCCCAAGCTCGGCACCGGCGAGTGGACCGGCACCATGTGCATCACCGAGCCGCAGGCCGGCTCCGACGTCGGCGCCGCCAAGACCAAGGCCACACCCAATGGCGACGGCAGCTACAGCATCGAGGGCGGCAAGATTTTCATCACCTCGGGCGAACACGAGATGGCTGAGAACATCATCCACTTCGTGCTGGCGCGTCTGCCCGACTCGCCGCCGGGCGTGAAAGGTCTGTCGACCTTTGTCGTGCCCAAGTACCTGGTCAACAAGGACGGCACGCTCGGCGCACGCAACAAGCTCAAGGCCGAGGCCATCGAGCACAAGATGGGCATCAACGCGTCGTGCACCTGCGTCATGCAGTTCGACGGCGCGCAGGGCTGGATGGTCGGCGCACCCAACACCGGCATCCAGAACATGTTCGTGATGATGAACCTCGCGCGCATCCTGGTCGGCCTGCAGGGCCTCGGCCAGTGCGAGCTGGCGACGCAAAACGCGATCCGCTACGCGCAGGAGCGCAAGCAGGGCAAGGCGTTCAACGGTAAGGAACAGATCATCGAGCACGCCGACGTGCGCCGCATGCTGCTGCAGATGAAAGCCACCACCGAGGGCGCGCGCGTGCTGGCCTACGAGACCGGCATGTACGTGGATATCGCCAAGCACCACCCCGATGCCGCCGTGCGCGAGGAAGCCCAGGACTGGGTCGACCTCAATACGCCGCTGGTGAAATCGTTCTGCACCGATTCGGCGGTCGATCTTGGCTCGCTGGCGATCCAGGTTTATGGCGGTCACGGCTTCATCAAGGAGCATGGCGTCGAACAGATCGCGCGCGACTCCAAGATACTGTGCCTGTACGAAGGCACCAACGGCATCCAGGCGATGGACCTGGTGCGCCGCAAGCTGATGATGAACGGCGGCCGCCTGCCGCAGCGTTTCTTCGCCAGGGTGCGCACGGCGCTCAAGACCGCCGGCGCAGATTTCGCCTACATCGCCAAGCCGCTGGCCGCTGCGATCGACGACCTCGAAGCCACCACGAAATGGGTGCAGCAGTCCTACAAGACCTCACCGGATGACGCCTCGTTCGGCTGCGTGGATTTCCAGCGCGCGTTCTGCCTCGCCTACCTGGGCTACAACTGGCTGCGCATGGCGCAGGCGGCGGCACAGCACAGCGACGCCGGCCTGCGCCAGACCAAGCACGCCACTGCGCTGTTCTTCGCGCAGCGCATGCTGTCGCAGGTGGGCGCACTGCTAGCCAATGTGCGCAACCCGGCTGCGGATTTGATGGCGCTTGAAGCAGAGAATTTCTAGTCCTTGCGCGGTAACATCACCGGACCAGGTATTGGGAGCGAATCATGAAACAGGGTTATGAACAGTTATACAAGCAAGTCATGAGCTTGGATCTGAACGCCCGTGCCGAACTTGCGCGCGATCTACTGGAAAGTCTGGAAACACTTTCCGAAGCCGAGAATGAGCGTCTGTGGCTGGAGGTGGCGCAACGGCGCCAAACCGAAGCCCTCCAGAATCCGTCCATCATGATTCCGGCAGAAGAAGTTTTTAAGAAGTTAAATTCCGATCTGCGATGAATTCGCCTCATTTCCATCCGGAAGCGAGTGCGGAACTCACAGAAGCAGTCCATTTCTACGAGCAAAAGTCTCCAGGCCTGGGCAAGGCTTTGGCGCATACCGTCGAGTCGGCTCTGCTCATGCTTGGAGCACATCCCAAAGCAGCCCCCAAACTGCGTGGCCGCTTGCGCGTCAAGCCAATCAACAAATTTCCTTACAGCCTCGTCTACGCTATCGAGCATAATCACTTGGCGATTTATGCAGTGATGCATCAGCGGCAGAAGCCCTACTACTGGCTACAACGCCTCAAAAACTGAGAATCCATGTTCAAACCCCTGATTGACTGGTATCTCGCACAACTCGCAACCGGCGGCTATCCGCTGATCCTGCTGCTGATGGCGATGGAGAGTTCGATCCTGCCGCTGCCCAGCGAGTTCGTGATCCCGCCGGCGGCGATCCTCGCCTCGCGCGGTGACAGCGGACTGAGTCTGGTCGGCATCGTGGTCGCCGGCACGCTGGGCTGCTGGCTGGGCGCATCGATCATGTACTGGGCCTCGCGGCTGGCGGGGCGGCCGCTGGTGCTGCGCTACGGCCGCTACTTCCTGATCACGCAAGACAAGGTCCATGCCGCCGAGCGCTGGGCGGCACAATACGGTGCCGGCGGCGTGTTTTTCTCGCGCCTGCTGCCGGTGATCCGCCACCTGATCGGCATCCCGATGGGCATCGTCGAGATGAATTTCTGGCGCTACTCGCTGTTCACCGTCCTCGGCTCGGGGATCTGGTGCTCGGTGCTCTGCTGGGTGGGCGTGCAGGCCGGCCGCGACAATGCCCTGATGGAAGGTGACCTGCACCGCATCACGCTCTGGATCGTCGGCGTCACCGTGGTACTCGGCTCGTTGTACTATTTCATGGTGCATCGCGCGATCGTCAAATCCGCTACATCATCAAACGAGGGTTGAACCATGGGCATCTACGATTTTGAAGCCACGAATATCGACGGCAAGCCGCAGAAACTCGACGCCTACAAGGGCAAGGTGCTGCTGATCGTCAACGTCGCCAGCAAGTGCGGGTTCACGCCGCAGTACAAGGGCCTGGAAGCGCTGTGGCGCAAATATCAGGACAAGGGCCTGGTGATTCTCGGTTTTCCCTGCGACCAGTTCGGCCACCAGGAACCCGGCGACGAAAATGCGAT
>DATMTG010000172.1:0-2972 GCA_035565075.1 Stenotrophobium sp. | reverse complement strand
CGGCGCAACACGGCGGTGATGTCGTAGCGTTTGATCCACTGCTGATTCACCAGCTCTGGGACGGCGCGAAAACCGGCGCATTCCACCAGTCCCATTTCCTGCAATTGCAGAGCCTCCGTGTTTTGCGGGATGCTCAAGCCGTCTCGCAGCAGCGCCGCATTCGTGCCGGCCTGCGGGCCGTAGAAGGTGCAGGCCAGCTCTATCGTCTCGTGGCGTTGTAGGTTGTCCTGTCCATTTCCCGCCGCGATGTGTTCGATATAGGGCCCGGCATCGGGCGTAATGACGGTCACGCCGATGGCGCACCAGTTCACCGACGGCTCGGGCTGCTTGGGCGTGTTCGGCTGCCAGCGCGGGCGCACCATATTGCCCAGCAGTCCCGTGATGCCAACCACCACGCCTTGCAGCAGCGCATCGAGTGCCGCGTCCTCAAAGGGCGCGGGTGTCCCCGCTGGCGGGAGATAACCACCAGTGGAGGAGTCGTTTGCCATTTAACCCGCGAGTGGAATGATGTCGCAACTGGCGGAGACGAAGCCCTGCCCGAAGTGCTCGTAATCATTGACGTTGCTCACCGTGTATCGATTGCCGCGCCACTGCACCACATCGGCGGTAAAGCCCGCGCTGCCATCTTGGAGCACGAACATGGTGTGAATGGTGATGTTGCCATTGATGCGCTCGCCCGCCGCGATGCGCTCCAGAATGTCGCCCTGGTTGCTCGTAACCACGCCAGAGAACGGCATCAGCGTCACGGTATTGACCGCGACGCCGTCATTGCCGACCGTCTGCGCCGTGCGCTCGCAGGCCAGCGTGGAATCCATGAAGTCCGGGTCGAGCAGGACTTCGGTAACGTCGAGCAGCGCCATTTATTTGCCCCGCACCACGTAGGTAATGCTATTGCGAAGCTGCCCAGTATTCACCAGCGGTTTGATGCCGGCCGCGGCCTGCGCCAGTTCAGCGGGCACGCCCTGCGCCGTCATGGCCGCATATTCCTGCTCTGCCTCGCGCTGCGACTTGGTTTGCCGCCCGCGTGCCCGCGCCGCGATGGTCGATGGCGCCAGCGGTGCAAAGTCGCCGTCGCTGATGGCCTTCTTGATGCTCACTGACGCCAGCAGCCCAGCCGCCTCCAGCTGCGTTTCGATCTTTTCGGTGTTGCCGTCCAGGGCCGCATTGGCCGCGCTCTTCAGGCGCGTTTCCAGCTTGTCCTGCACCGCCTTGATGCCGGGGCGCATGAAGGGCCGCGCCGGAATGTTGGCTGCCGGGCTGCCGTTGTCGTGGATGTAGCCGAGCATGGCGTTGTTCGCCTCGCCGACGTGGTTGCCGTCATCATCGCGGTTGGCCTTGTCCTCGGGAATGCCCACCAGCACATCCCTGCGCGTGAGCGCGTTGACGCCCTTGATGAAGGTATTGAGCTTGTCGACCTTCAACTTCAGGCTGGCATTGCTCACAACTGCACGCCGCCCGCACCGACCACGCGCGCCAGTTGATAGAACTGGATGCCGTACATGGTCGCATTCCAGAATCCGCCGCCCTCCAGCGTCACGGCACCTGTGTTGTAGCTCACGCTCACCTTGTCTACCGCCTTGGAGGCTTGCGGCCCCGTGACGGCACCCGGCACGCCACCGGCGGCCGCGGACTTTTGATCGCGGGCGCCGATGACCAGGTGATGCGCCGTGTAAAGCTGCGCGCCAAGGTCGAGATAGTCGGCCCAGGCGTCCGGGTTCAGCACGGTATAGGCCAGCGTCAGCCAGAATTGCACTTGGCCATCCGGATATGCCGCGGTATTGGCAAACTCGGGGAAGTTCGCGCGAAGGTCGCCGGATGCAATCATGGGACTTTCCTGCGAGGCTTGGGTTCGCTATTTTGCACCAGCGCAGGGATGGGCGCGCTGTGCTCGCGCGCGTACCAATGATCCGCCAGATCACCCTCGATCACCTCGCCGGGCTCGAACTTGCGCTCGATCTCGGGAGTGACGAGGATGAACGGAGCGGTAACCCTGCGCCTTCGCATGTCAGATGCCGTCGCGCGCGCCCACGGTTTCCGGGTACACCAGTTCCACCGCGCCCAGCCGGCCAAAGTAGGTCGTGAGCTGGCGCAGGTCGCGATACTCCAGCGGCGTGCGCTGCAGCGGCACCAGCGGGAAACGGATGCGCATGGGGTCCTTGCTGTAGGCGTACATGCGGTCTTTGCCGGCGGCTCCCGGGCCTTGACCGCCGCGGGTGGTGCCGGTCAGCCACTTGAGCGGCTGAATGTCGAGCGGACGGCCATTGATGCTGTTGGACAGGCTGTTGTTGCGCAGGAACTCCAATACCGAGATGTTGCCCGCGGTGGACACCAGCGTGGTCACCAGGTAGCCGTACTGCAGCGGCGGCAGCAGCAGGCGGTCCGGGCAGACGGCGTAGCCGCTGGACTGCCAGACGCTGTTCAACAGCTCGTTCACGTCGGCCAGAATCTGCGCCGGGGTGGTCGTGCCACCCGTCCAGGCGCCGGTCACGGCGTTCGCGGTGTTGGTCATCAGCGTCTGGTTCAGCATGCCGGTCAGGCCCAGGCTGGTGTCGCCGATGTACACCTGTTCGTCGATATCCATCTGGTACTTGAGCTGCATGCCGGCGAACTTTTGCTGATCGACGGGGCGGCCCAGCTTCTGCGCGCTTTCCAGCTCGGGCAGTGTCCAGCCCAGTTGCATGGCCCACAGGCTCAAGGGCGTGGTGGTCTTGCCGATATCCAGCGAGACACCGACGATGGCGTTCGCATCCTTGCCTACCCAGGCCTTGTTCGAGCCGGTCACGCCGGGCGCCGCAGCGAACGAGCTGTTCGTGAAGGCGCTGAATTCATCGGCAATCGACACGTCCTCGCGCAGATCGATGTCACGCGACCAAGTGACGGCCGCGAGCGGCTCGTGCAGGCGCGGATCGAGCCGTTCCAGCTCGCCGATCAGGAAGGCGCCGGCACTGTCGATCGTGCGGGCGTCGAAGGTC
>DATMTG010000171.1:0-6120 GCA_035565075.1 Stenotrophobium sp. | reverse complement strand
ACCCGCGGCGGTCTATGGCCCGGCGATCGCCGCGGTCAGGTCGCTGTCCGGCAGTACCGGCAGCAGGATGCGCGAGGGTGTGGCGCCACCGAGCGACACCAGGTTGACCACGCCGGGCTGCGGCAGCATGAAGGCCGAGGTGCCGACCAGCGTCAGGCGCAGCCGGTGACCGGCGGCGAAGTGATTGCCGATCGGCCAGAACTCGACGTGGTACTCGCGCGTCTGCCCGGGCAGCGCATCATCGCGCGCGCTGTAGACGCCGTAGGGCTGCACGATGTCGCCGTTGGCGGCAATCACCGACCGTGCACGATCGATCTGCGGGAAACTGCTGCGCAGGCGACCCACGCCGACGGCATTGGCGGTGCCGTCGGGTGCGACATCGGAGACCACCGCGTAGATGTCGGCCTCCGGCAGCACCGAAGCGAAATACAGATCGAGGCTGCCCTGCCCGACGACATCTACCGCCTTCGACAATGGCGGCGTGGTATAGGTCAGCGACACCGCCTCGGTGAGCTGCATCTGCGTCAGGATCGGCAGCGCATCGAACAGGGTATTGACGCTGTACGGCCCAAAGCCCATGCCGCCGAGCGTCGACGCCGAATCCGGGTCGGTGGCGGTCGGCACCGAGACCAGCGCCGGGTAGACCTGCACGGCGGACGCCGCCGGCGCGGCCGGGTTCAGCGTGCCGTCGTTGATCGATTGCGCGCTGCCGGATTTCGCCGCATCGAGGAACAGGCTCTGCCAGCGCGTGCCGGGCACCGGGTAGTCGCTGGCATCGACGCGCGTGAAGTCGCCTTTCATCAGCGCTTCACGGCTGCCGTTGCCCAGCAGCAACTGCACCGCCGGATCGCGGTCGATACCGTTGTCGGCGCCAAGCAGGTAGTGATCGAACCAGCGCTGGTACTGCGGGAACGGTCCGGGCGTGCCGGCAGGGAACCCGTCGTGCGCACCGAAGGTGATCAGGTGCACCGGCACGCCGAGAGAGCGAAACAGCTTGTAACTCTCGAACGGCCCGCGCGGCTCCGGATCGTAGAAGCTGGTATCGGCCAGCACCGGGAACGTGTTCGGCCCTGGCGGGTCGCGACGCTGGGTGCGCTCCGTCCAGTACGCGTCCTCGGTGGTATGCGAGAGGATATCCACGAACAATCCGAGCAGGCCGGCACCGGTCTGCAACTGGGTGATCGGCGAGGTGCCGCCACCGACCGCACCGAAGGTATCCGCCGTCAGCGGCACGCCCACACCGAAGGCCACGACCGCCGCCGGACCGAGATTGAACATGCCGCCGGGGTACAGCAGATCGCGGTACAGATCGTCGGACCCCGCCATCAGCGAGGCCGCGTCGACGCAGGCCAGCGGCAGGTGCAGCGAGTTGTAGATGGCGATCGCGCTGGCGGAAAAACCGTAGAGACCGATGTGGCCATTGCTCCACGGCTGCTTGCAGGCCCAGGCCAGGAATTCGGAGACATCGCGCTGATCGTCCGGCCCGACCGCGCCCCAGACGCCACCGCTCAGGCCGGTGCCGCGGGCATTGACCTCGATGTAGTTGTAGGCCGGGCCGAAAGTCTGGCCGACCGAGGCCTGGAACGACGTCGGCGCATAGGGACTGAATTCGACGATCAGCGGCCGCGCCGGGAAATCCGTGGCGCCCTGCGGCTTGACGCCGCTGATGTACGCGCGCAACGGCACGTTGTCGCTGGCCTGGAACGTCAACGGCTCGGTCTGCAACGCGGCCGTGCCGGTCGACGGGGACGAACCCGCGCCCTCACCGGCGACTGCGCCTTGCGTAAGCGCCTGGCTGCCCTGCCCGCAGGCCGACAGCGTGAAACAGAACATCAACAGGAGGAAAGGCCGATACGACATGTCGAGACTCCCGATACTTCGTGATTACCGACGCTTGGCAGCCTGGCGCCGGAGCACGGCGTAGAGCCGGTCGTTGAGCAGTCGCATGACCAGTTCATAGGGCCAGGCGAACTTGCGCTGGAACCAGTAGCCGACACGGATATCCGGCGAGGTGAAGACCATGTAGCGATTGGCCTTGATGCCGCCGAGGATCGCGGCCGCGGCCTTGGCCGGCGAGACCGCCCGTTTCTGGAAATGCCGGCGCAGCGAAATCAGCTCCGGGTCGTGGATGTCGACGCCCTGGATTTCCACCGTGTTGACCAGGCCGGTGTCGACGCCGCCCGGGCACACCAGGCTGACGCCGATGCCGTGGCGCCGCAGGTCGAAGCGCAGCACCTCGGAGATGCCGCGCAGGCCGAACTTGCTGGCGCTGTAGGCGGCATGCATCGGCAGCCCGAACAGGCCCGCCGCCGAAGACACGTTGACCAGGTGGCCGCCCTTGCCGGCCGCGATCATCGCCGGCAGGAACGCTTCCATCACGTGCACCGGCCCCATCAGGTTGACGTCGATGGTTTTCTTCCACTGGCGGTGCTCGAGCTTGTCGACCTCGCCCCAGACCGCGATGCCGGCGATGTTCATGAGGATGTCGAGGCTGCCGGACTGCGCGTGGATTTCGTCTGCGAATTTCTTCACGGCGGCAAAATCCGCGATGTCCATGGCCTGGCAGGCGCTGACCCGACCGCCGTCCGCACGGATCTGCGCGGCAACAGCCTCCAGCGCCGCGGCATTGATGTCGGTCAGGAACAGTTCGGCGCCTTCACGGGCTGCGGCGATCGCCACCGCCTTGCCGATGCCGCTGGCCGCGCCGGTGACCAGGCATTTCTTGTCTTTCAGATCGGTGATACGCATGGTGCTCCTCGCAGCGTTTGTCGGGTATTCATGATTTCCCTGAGGCCCGATGCTACCCGCCGGACCATGCGGGATATAGCTCCGGAACCGCCAGATGAGGTACCAGAAAATGCCAGGCGTCTTGATTCTGGCGGTTTTCGTGACAAGATTGACCGGAACCTCCGACCCCATCGTATCGATACCATGACGGCGACGCCCAAAACCCCGGCGCAGGGATGGATCTCCGCGCGGCACCTGCGGCACTTCGTCGCGCGCGGCGAAGCGGCCGGTCTGCAGATGGACCGGCTGATGGGTGCCGCCGGGCTGGCCCGGTCGAAGCTCGCCGACGCCGACGGCGCCATCCCGATCGCCGCCATCGAAACCATGCTCGCCGCGGTGTCCGCGCGCTACGCCGATCCCCTGATCGGCCTGCACATGGCCAGCGACATCCAGCCGGCGACATTCGGCGCATTCGGCTACATCTCGCAGGCGTGCAACAGCTTCGCCGACGTACTCGAAGTGGCGACGCGCTACAACGGCCTGCTCAGCAATATCGGCAGGACCTCGATCGTGCCGGTCCCCGGCGGCGTGCAGCTATGCTGGGAGTGCGTGATCGGCGGCGAAGCCCTGCGCCGCCAGGCGACCGAATACGTGCTGGGCGCGCTGGTGGTTCTCGCCCGCGCGCTGCTGGCCGGCCACCGGGATTTCCTGCAGGCCGTGCATTTCGCCCACGCGCGCCCCGTCGGTCCGGACCGGGTGCGGGAATACTCCTCGTTCTTCCAGTGCCCGGTGTATTTCGAGAAGCCGGTTTCGGCACTGATGATCCCGGCGCGCACGCTGAAAATCAGGATGCGCCACGGCGATGCCTTCATCAAGCAGGCGCTGGAACAGCATGCGCGGACCATGCTCAGGCAACGTCATCACGCCACCTCGCTGCCCGATGAGGTGGCGCAGCTGATTCGCGTGATGATCATGGATGGCGCGCCGGGCATTGATACGATCGCCGGGCAACTGGGGATCAGCGGCCGCAGCCTGCATCGCAAGCTGCAGGCCGCCGGCAGCAGCTACCGCCAGATCCTCGACCAGGTGCGGCTGGAACTGGCGCGCGGCCGGCTGGACGCAGGCATGGATTCGATCCGGCAGATCTCGGAGCTGCTGGGCTTCAGTTCGCAGCAGGCGTTCCTGCGCTGGTTCAAGCAGACGGCCGGGCAGACGCCCGGCGATTACCGGAAACACCGACAGGAGCACTACCCCGCATGAGTCATGATCCCCTCGAACCCGAAGGCGGCTGGCTGAGCCTGCCGCAGCCACGCATGACCGCGCCCAAGCCGGCCGAGCGCGGCACCGTTTTCCGCACGCTGTCGCTGGCCTCACGGCGCTTCGGCAAGAAGGAAATTCCGGATATTTTCCCCGTCTTCCATATCAACCCGCGCCTGTTCTGGGGCTGGCTGTTCTTCGCCTCGCGGCTGATGCCTTACGGCAGGCTGCCGGCCGCGGATCGCGAAAAAATCATCCTGCGCACCGCGTGGCTGTGCCGCAGCCGCTATGAATGGGGGCAGCACGTCGACATCGCGCTGTCGGTGGGCGTCAGCGACGAGGAAATCCTGCGGGTGTCGCGCGGTCCGCAGGCCTGTGCCGATGAACACGAGCGCGCCCTGCTGCTGGCCTGCGACGAACTGGTCCGCGACCACAGGATCTCGGACACCACCTGGGAGATCCTGGCGCAACGGCACAATCCGAAACGCCTGATCGAAATCACGATCCTGATCGGCCATTACGTCATGGTTGCCGGCTTTCTCAACAGTACCGGCATCCGGCTCGAACCGCCGGCGGAAGAAACCCTGAAAGCATTCCACGGACGCATCCACACGCAGCTCGCGCGCCATGGATGAGCGCCGTCAGTTTTTTTCCAGCACCACCATGGCGCAGACCAGTCCGCCCTCGTCGGTCAGGGAGACATGGCCACAGACGATGCCCAGTGCAGCCAGGCGCTGCTGCAGCTGCGGGCTGAAGGTCAGCACCGGCTTGCCGCTGGGCTCGTGGACCGAACCGACATCACGATAGCCGACGCCGTGAAACCCGGTGCCCAGGGCCTTGACGCAGGCCTCCTTGGCCGCGAACGCCATGGTCAGGAAGCGCACCGGGTTCTTGGCCGTGGCAAACTCGATGCGTTCCTCCGCACACAGGATTTTCTCCGGCAGCCGCTCGCCATGGCGCTGCCAGATTTTCTCGATCCGCGATTGCCGCAGGATATCCACGCCGATGCCGAAGATCATGTGCCACGCGCCTCGGTCATCGCGCGCCGCATCTCGACCACCGCGACCGGCAGGCCGACGAACAACGCGCGGGCGATGAGGCTGTGCCCGATATTCAGTTCGGTGATCTCCGGGATTGCGGCAATCGGCCCGACATTGTCCACCGTCAAGCCGTGTCCCGCGTGGACCTCCAGGCCGGCGCGTGAAGCGGCCTGCGCATAGCGGCGGATGCGCTTGAGCTCGGCGCTGCGCGCCGCGCCGCGACTGTCGGCGTAGCGGCCGGTATGGATCTCGATGTGCGGCGTACGCGTGGCCATGACCGCATCGAGCTGTTCCAGGTCGGGGTCCACGAACAGCGCCACGGCGATGCCGGCGCGCGCCAGCTTCTGGCAGGTCGCGTTCACCGCCGCCTGCCGGCCGGCGACATCGAGTCCGCCCTCGGTGGTGACTTCCTCGCGGCGCTCCGGCACCAGGCAGGCGTAACGCGGCTTGTGGCGGCAGGCAAAGGCGACGATCTCTGGATCCACTGCCATCTCGAGGTTGACCGGAACCGGGCCGGCCTTGAGCAGGCGGCGGACATCCTTGTCCTGGATATGCCGGCGGTCTTCGCGCAGATGCACGGTGATACTGTCGGCGCCGGCACTGGCCGCCAGCAGGGCGGCCTCGACCGGGTCCGGATACACCGTACCGCGCGCCTGGCGCACGGTGGCCACGTGATCGACATTGACGCCCAGGCGTATGGTCTCAGTCATGCTGCAAGTGCTCCTGCTGATCGGGACGCTTCACCGGCGCAAGCCGGCCACGCAATTCTCGCAGAAGTTTGGGCGTTTCTAGGGTTTTTCCCGCCAGTTGCACCTCGAGCGCCTGGCGCAGCAGGTGCCGGGCATCGGCCAGTGCGGCGGCGCTGTCCAGTCGCTCTTCTGCCAGAGAGATCAGGCTGGCACCGGCATAGCCGTCGCGCTCGACCGGATGAATGCCGCGTTCGGGGTCGTAGCGGTAACGCAGACCGGGTTCGAGGTCGTCCGGGAAATGCAGTCCGTAACCCAGCTCGGCCAGCAGGTGCAGTTCAAAAATCCGCAGCGCCGCTTCGGCGTTGCGACCCGACAGTTGCAGCAGGGTCCCGGCATAGGCGTCGTAT
>DATMTG010000170.1:0-2151 GCA_035565075.1 Stenotrophobium sp. | reverse complement strand
GCGGACGATATCGTCGACGATACCCGCCTGCTCGAGACCGCGCCCGACGTGCCCGAGGAAACCCTGCGCGAAATCGCGGAAATGATCGTGCCGCAGATCTTCCACAATGTGCTCGATTACCTCGAGCGCCCCAGTCGTCGGACGCTGCTGCTGCATCAGTCGATCCGGTTCGTCGCCATGCTGTTTGCCGGCGCCGCGGCGCTGGAAGGCAAGACCGTCGCCAGAAAATAGGCGGACACCCTCCACGCAGGCCGCTGCCGGGGATGAACGGCCGTCGCGGGAACCATTAAACTGGTGCACCTATCATCTGGGCCTGCGGCATCATGGACATGGACTCGGGGCACGACACGGCCGCGAACGATATCGACAGTTACAAGCGGCGCGTGTTTGGCGATGCGCCGTTCACCTATGTCGATTTTCACGATCGCGAGGCCGCCGACCTGGCGACACGGCGCTGGCCCCTGCTCGGCGCATTGCGGTCCGCGCGCCAGCCTGCCCTGACCCGGCCCGGCACCGATGCTGTTTCGTAAGCCGCGCAGCATTCCGCTGGGCATCGGCGGCCTGCCGCCGACGGCGCGCATGATGCGCGCCGGCTCGCTCTACGCGCTGGTCGAGCAGCACACCGGCGCGACGCTGGCCTGCATCGCCGGCAGCATTGCCGAAGCGCTGAAAATGGACCGCAGGGTCGTCGTGGTCACGGCCGACGGCGACGCCTTGCTGCAAGCCCTGGCGCGACTGGAGGTCGACAGTCAACGCGCGCTGTCGCGCGGCTGGCTGAGGATTTACATCCATGCCCCGGACCCGCCGGCGCAGCGCAGGGATGCGCGCCAGTACCTGGACGAGTTCGACTACTACGGCATCGGCCACGGCAGCCTGCTGATCGTCAACGACGCCAGCGCGCTTTACGACTGGACCACCCCCGGACGCCTGCAGCGGCAGGCGCGGCAGTACCGCCACTGGTGCCACGAGGGCAACGTCACCTGCCTGCAGACGTTCCCGGTCCGCGCCTCCACGATCGAAAAGCCGGTCGGCATGTTGCGCGGTGCCGATGCCAGCTTTGCCGGTCTCGCCTGCCTGCGCCTGTACGGCGAATCCCTGAGCTGGGAAACCCTGCACTGGCGGGTACGCGACGGCGCGCTGGTCGGCCGCGAATACGGCCTGCAGCTCGACCCGCAGGGGCATCTGCTGGCGGCCGATGGCCTGCAACTGCACATGCGGGAGCGGCGCCTGCTGCTGGCCCCGGACAACGACCGCGTGATCGCCACCGCCGCCGCCGTGCGCGGCGACAGCCACGTGCCGCCGGAATGGCAGATCGTGACCGATTACGATGCCCTGTTGAGCGCGGCGGAGGATGCCGTTTCCGCGACCTGCATCCTGCACGGCGGCAGGCCCGAGAACTTCAACCCGCTCGCCGCCACCGTGCATGCCCTGCGCCAGCGCACCGGCAAGGCGCTGAAAATCATCGTGCGCGAGCGGCAGTTCCAGTTGCGCCACAGCCAGGAGCGCATGCTGCTGCACCTGGGCGCCAACGCCGTGGCATACCTGGAGCTGAACATGTCGCGCCTGCTCAGCCTGGTCGAAAGCCTGCGCGACCAGGTCTATCACCGCGAGGTTTCCGGCAATCTCAACGACGCGCTGGCGGCGGTGATCTCGCCGATGTTCTGCGGCTACATGCGACCGGCCGAATTCGCCGCCGCGGTATCGGGCACCCTCGATCGCCACCACGATCTCGCCGTCGAGAGTGCATTGGTGCGCCTGCCGCTGCTGCCCGAAGTCGCGCACCTGGCCGCACTGCGCGCCTGCCGGATCAGCCGCGCCGGCGACCTGTTCACCGCCGACGCCGACAGCGTCTACCTGTTCCTGTTCGGCTGCCGCGAATTCGACGTCGCGCCGACCGTGGACCGCCTGTTCGACCCGCCGGTCGCCGAACTGTTCGAGGGGCGGATCAATTTCCCCGGCACCGCGATGATCCTGCCGGAAATCGAGGCGCTTGCGCGCAGGGCCGAAACCGGCAACATCGCCGACTACAGCGCCATGCTGCCGTTGCGGCACGGCGAAACCGGCAGCGATGCCGGCAAGGCGCCAGCGCCTGCGAACCCGCCCGTTGCCGCCGTCGCACCGGCGCAACGGCAGCCGCCGCCGGCCGAGGTC
>DATMTG010000169.1:0-12523 GCA_035565075.1 Stenotrophobium sp. | reverse complement strand
CCACGGCATCGAGCGGGTGGCGTCCGCAACGGACGGACCGGATCGCAGGCTGCTCAGAACTGGTATTTGACGTATGCCTGCGAGTAGTCGCGGTCGCGCAGCAGGTTGTGCTCGCCGCCGCCGGTGTACCAGGTGTAGCCGAGGGTGAACGATAGTGCCGATTTGTAGCGGGTCTCGACGCTGGTGACGATGGTCTTGCGACCCTCGACGAAATTCTCCGCCGGACCGGGCGCCGTGCCTTTGACATCGTGTGCGAACACGATCGTCGGCTGCACGCTGATGCCGGGCAGGAGGCTCTCGTACTTGATGATGTTGATCAGGCGATAGCCCCAGGAAAAGCTTGTGACCCAGCCGTCGCGCTGCTGGTGCGGGTTGAAGCGCAGGCCGTCCGGGCCGACCGTGCAGGCGGCATTGGTCGAGCAGGCGCGACGCGAACCGTCGGCGCCAGAGCCGTCGGCGCCGGCGCTGGCCGAGGTGTAGTCGCCGGGCCCTTCGATCTGCAGGCGATCCAGCGAAGGCAGGCCCGGCACCTGGGTCGCGCCGAGCTCGAACACGGTGAGGATCTGGCTGGCGCCGATGGCGGCGGCGAACAGGTCGCTGGCACCGGAAACATACGTGCCGCCAAAGTTGTACTGCAGCGTCTTGAAATATTCCCAGCCGCGGATGTAGCCGGGGTTGTTGCGGTCGAGCGGCCGGGTCAGATCGGTGGCCGGATTCTCACCCAGCGTGCCGCCGCGGTAGGGGATGATGAAATTGGGGAAGGAGCGCGCTGAACCGGGAATGTGGCCCAGCGAGATGGCGCTGGGCAGGCCGCCTGGCAGCGTGAGGCCGGGAATGCCCAGCAGCGCCGTGGTCGGCACACCGGCATCGATGGTGTCGGGATAGGGATTGCTGCCGTTGCCGTCGATGAAATCGCTGTGGCCGTGGGTCTTGCCGTCGATGCCGATGCTGCCGTTGCTGGAACCGGTGCAATGCTGGTTCGGGTCCTGGCAGTTGGTCAGCGTCGGGCCGAACGAGGCGAAGGCCAGGTCCACCAGCGACACCTGCAGGGGCGCATCCGGGCGGTAGGCGAGTTCGCCCTGCAGGGAGACATCGCCGACCGTGGTGTTGAAACTCACGCCCAGCATCTTGATGTTTTCCGGATATTCGAGCTGGAACTTGGCGCTGTCCAGCGGCGCCACGCTGCTGGTCGCCAGGCGCGGATCCTGGCCGAGCAGAATGCGGTTGAGCGGCAGGTCGGTACAGCTGGTGAGCAATGCCAACGAATTGGTCGCGTTCTTGGCGCAGCTCTGCTGCGTGGCGTAGAAGCTGGCGTAGGGCAGCTTCGAGTGGTAGTTCATGTAGTACAGGCCAAACGCGGTGCCGTTGTTGAGCCAGTCGGCGTAGTACTTGAGCGCCACGCCATACTGGCCGCTGTTGCGCGCGTCATGATCGGGCAGGCGTTCGATCGTGGTCGAGGTGCCGGCGATCAGCGCCAGCGGATTGTTCTGCGGTTTGGCGATGCCGTAGGGGTCTTCCGCCGGGCCGCCGAAATTGATGGCGACGCTGCGGCCGACATTGTTGGTGCCGATGTCGAGGAAGCTGAAGAACGTGCCCGGTGTCGGGATCTCCACCGGCTCCCACTCGTACTGGTAGTAGCTCTCGACGCTGAGGCCGTGGCCGAGGTCGGTGCTGGCGAACAGCATGCCGACCGGCGTGAACACTTCCTCGAGCTGGAAACCGACGCGGTTGAGGTTGTTGGCGTTGACCGGATTCGACTGATTGATGCTGTTGATCACCAGCGTCGTCGACTCGCCCCAGTTCACGGTCTGGCGACCGAGTTTGAGCGTCAGCGAGTGATTGCCGGGCAGGGCGAATTTGCCGCTGACGAAGGCGTCCAGCAACTGGAAATTGGTGCCGGCCTGCCGCAGCGCCTCGCCGTCCGTGCGCCGGTTGCGCACGACGCCCCCTCTGCCGAACAGGCGGTTGTTGGGGAAGTACAGCGCCTGCACGATCGGCGAGGCGATGCCGGCATTGACGAACGAGCGGTCGCCGGGGGCGTAGCCGACCTGGTTGAAATTTTCCGGGACGATGCGGTTGGGGTGGTACTCGGTAAAGTTGTTGTTGACCGCGTCGTAGAAATACAGCCAGCGCGAGAAGAAGGTGAAGTTGTTGTAGCTGAGCTTGATGTCCTGCGTGACCTTGGCGACGCCCTGGATCAGGTCGTGCTGGTCGTAGTTGAGATCGCCGTCATCGCCGTTGAGCGAAAACGAACCAGGCGCGGCGACCAGCGCCTTGGCTGGCGCGGTCTGGTCCATGAACACGCCCTGGCAGGATTGCAGCTGGCCGGCGCAGACATCGGGATTGAGGTTGCTCTTGCCGATCAGGTCGGCCGAGCGCTTCTGCATGCGCCAGGCGCCGCCCACGGTCAGGGTGCTGTTCAGAACGCCGCTGATGCCGTCGCCGTAGTCGAGATTGAAGGTGATGGCGTAGGCGGAACTGCTGGCGAGCAGCATGAGCAGGGCGGTGACCGTGGCCAGCGCCGGACGTGTGGCGGAAAGATGCATGCGAGAACCCTTTGGAAATCCGAAAAACGTGATTTCTCCCTACGGCCGGCTGCTCTGACGGCAGCACCTGCGCCCGTACTCCCGGGTCGCATGGCACAACGCACGGATGGAAGGTTATCGCTTTGGGACGGCGATGGCCAGTGATTTATCCCGCCTGCCGTCCGGCCCAGTCGCGGGCGAACTGCGAGGCGACACGGCCCGAGCGCGAGGCGCGGTTGAGCGCCCAGCGCAGCGCCAGCTTTTCGCCTTCTTCGTCGAGCGAGTCAACGCCCAGCTTGCGCAGGTGCAGTTGCACCAGCTTGAGATACTGCTCCTGGTTGAACGGCGGAAACGACAGCCACAGGCCGAAGCGCTCCGACAGCGAAATCTTCTCCTCGGTGCTCTCGCCCGGATGCAGTTCGTCGTCCTGCCAGTGATACTCCTGGTTATCCTTCTTCGTCTCCGGCATCAGGTGACGGCGGTTGGAGGTCGCGTAGATCAGGACGTTGTCCGGTGGCTCCTCGACGCCGCCATCGAGCGCGGTCTTGAGCGCCGTCAGCGCGGAGTCGTTGGACGCGACCGAGAAGTCGTCGACATAGAGGATGAAGCGTTCGGGCATTTCGCGCAGTGGCGCGACGATATCCGGCAGGTCGATCAGGTCGTGCACCGCGACTTCCACCAGCCGCAGGCCCTGCGGCGCAAAGCGGCTGAGCAGCGCCTTGACGATGGATGATTTGCCGGTGCCGCGAGCGCCGGTCAGCAGCACGTGGTTGGCGGGTTTTCCGCGCACGAACTGGTCGGTGTTTTGCAGCAGCGCGGCTTTCTGGCGATCGATATCGATCAGTTCGTCGAGTTTCACCGTCTGCACGTAATGCACCGGCTTGAGCTGGCGGTCATGCCAGCGCCAGGCCAGAGGGCCGATCAGGTGCCGCGACTTTGCAGTGGTTTTTCTTGTGGTTGGGGTGCGTTTTTTCATCAGCGTCCATACAGCGCGGTAAAGCTTGCCTGCCCGATTTTGTTGCCGTTGATCATGTAGCCCACCATCGCGGCCGGGGCATCGGTAGCCAGATCCAGCTTGCCGGTCTTGAGCGCGTAGATTGTGAAAATGTAGTGGTGCGGCCGGTCGCCCGCAGGCGGGCAGGGACCGCCGTAGCCGGGCGTGCCAAAGTCGGTGCGACTTTGTTCGGCACCGGTCGGCACACTGCCCTCGGCAAAGCTGCGGGTATCCGCCGGAATATTGAAGACCACCCAGTGCCACCAGCCGCTGCCGGTTTTGGCATCCGGGTCATAGACAGTCAGCGCAAAACTCTTGGTGCCTGCGGGCGCGTTCTGCCAACTCAGCGCCGGTGAGAGATTGCCGCCGCTGCAGCCGTAGCCTTTATAAACGTATTTGCCGGCCATGATCGCGCCGGCCTTGATGTCCGGGCTGCTCAAGATGAATTTTCCGGCTGCGTGGGCCAGCATCGGCGACAGGGACAGGACGGTGGCAAGCAATATTCTGAGCATGATCCAGTTCTCCTGAATAAGGAATAATTTGGCGTCGGCATTTTATGCCAGAAATTTGAGCTGACGTGATTCATACTGAACAGTCGGCGCTGCTGCCTGTCTGAATCGGTGCGACGTAGTAATATTTTCCATCCCCAGCAGGAGACCCCCTATGCTTCCGTCTTACGGTTATGCCGCCAGCAGCGCCACCTCGCCGCTGGCGCCTCTGGATTTCCAGCGCCGCGAACCCGGAGCTGATGATGTGCAGATCGACATTCTCTACTGCGGGGTCTGCCACTCGGACCTGCACACCGTGCGCAGCGAGTGGGGCGGCACCCAGTACCCCTGCGTGCCCGGTCATGAAATCATCGGTCGCGTCAGCAAGGTCGGCAAAGATGTGCGGCGATTCAGGCCCGGCGATCGGGTCGGCGTCGGCTGCATGGTCGATTCCTGCCAGAGCTGCGCCAGTTGCGAGGAAGGGCTGGAGCAGTATTGCGAGAAAGGCTTTACCGGCACCTACAACGGCGCCGACAAGCGCGGTGGCGGATATACCTTTGGTGGCTATTCCAGCAACATCGTCGTCCGGGAAAAATTCGTGCTGCGGATTCCCGACACGCTCGATCCGGCCGCCGCCGCGCCGCTGTTGTGCGCCGGCATCACCACCTACTCGCCATTGCGTCACTGGAACATCGGCAAAGGCCACAAGGTCGGCGTCGTCGGCCTCGGCGGCTTGGGCCACATGGCGATCAAGCTCGCGCATGCGATGGGCGCGCACGTCACCCTGTTCACCACCAGCGCCGGCAAGGCCGAAGACGCCAGGCGCCTGGGCGCGGACGAAGTGGTGATCTCGAAGGACGCTGCGCAGATGAAGGCCCGGCGCAACAGTCTCGACTTCATCCTCAACACCGTCGCGGCCGCGCACAACCTCGATGCCTTTCTCGCGCTGCTCAAGCGCGATGGCATCATGACGCTGGTCGGCGTGCCGGAAAATCCGCACCCGTCGCCGGCGGTGGCCAACCTGGTGTTCAAGCGCCGTTCGCTGGCCGGTTCGCTGATCGGCGGCATCGCCGAAACCCAGGAGATGCTGGATTTCTGCGCGACGCACGGCATCGTCTCGGAGATCGAATTGATCGACATCGACCAGATCAACACAGCCTACGAGCGCATGCTCAAGAGCGATGTGAAGTACCGCTTCGTGATCGACATGGCGACGCTCAGGCAGGACAAGGCGGCGGGCAAGCCGGTCAGGAAAGCAGCTTGATGGCGCGCGTCGCCATCGGCATGCTCCGGTGGTGACGTCAGGCACCATGCGTATTCCGCTCTCGATTCTCGATCTGGCGCCGGTTGCCGCCGGCACCACGTCCTCCGAGGCGATCCGCCGCACGGTGGATCTCGCGTGCCTTGCTGAAAAACTTGGCTACGTGCGTGTCTGGTTCGCGGAACATCACGGCATGCCCAGCGTCGCCAGCGCTGCGCCGGAGATCCTCATCGGCCATGTCGCCGCTGCGACGCGGACGATCCGCGTCGGCGCTGGCGGCATCATGCTGCCCAACCACACCGCGCTGAAAGTGGCGGAGGTGTTCCGCACGCTGGCGGCACTGCATCCGGGCCGCATCGACCTCGGCCTGGGCCGTGCGCCGGGTTCCGATCAGATGGCCAGCCGCGCGCTCGAGGCCAGCGATGGGCATGATTTTGCGGATCAGCTCGCAGAGTTGCTGGCCTTCTGTGGACAGGCTTCATTCCCGGCCAATCATCCGTACCGCAAGGTGCTTGCGATTCCCGACGACACGCCGCTGCCGCCGATCTGGATTCTCGGCTCCAGTGGCGCGAGTGCGAGGCTCGCCGGCAGCGCCGGCATGGGCTACAGCTTTGCCAGCCATTTCAGTCCGACACCGGCGGCGCCTGCGTTCAACGCCTATGCCGATAGCTTCCAGCCCTCGGCGCAGTTTCCCAAGCCGCACGCGATTCTAGGCGTCGCCGTGGTCTGCGCCGAGACCGACGAGGAAGCTGACCACCTCGCCACCACGATGGACCTCGCCTGGCTGCGTATCCGCCGCGGCGAGTTCCGTCCACTGCCCAGTCCCGAAGAAGCGCAGGCTTATCCCTACAGCGAATTCGAGCGTGCAGCGGTGCGTGAATACCGCAGCCGCACCGTCATCGGCAGTCCGCAAAAAGTCAAAGCCGCGATTGAAGCGTTGGCGCGTGATAGCGGTGCCGATGAGGTGATGGTGGTGTCCAACCTGTTTGGCCATGCCGAACGCCTGCGCAGCTATGAATTGCTCGCCGACGTTTTCACGCCGGCGCAAGGCTGTTGATATGATCCGCTCAATGCATTCGAGGCTGGAGGTCGCCGGTGAAGGCGCGCATTACCCTCATCACGCTGGGCGTTGACGATCTCGCGGCTTCGCTGCGGTTTTATCGCGACGGCCTGGGGCTGAAAACCGGGGGTATCGTCGGCACGGAATTTGAACACGGCGCGGTGGCGTTCCTTGAACTGCAGTCCGGGTTGAAGCTTGCGTTGTGGCCGCGCGCCAGTCTTGCGCATGACACCGGGCTGGCCGTCAGCCCGCCATCGCCCACCGACTTGAGTCTCGGCCACAACGTCGCGTCGAAGGCCGAGGTGGACGCGGTCATGGCGCAGGCCAAGGCCGCCGGCGCGAACATCGTCAAGCCGGCGCAGGACACGTTCTGGGGCGGCTATACCGGCTATTTCCAGGATCCTGACCGTCATCTATGGGAAGTGGCCTGGAATCCGCAGATGCTGCCGCAGGATTGACTATGGTGGATGCAAATCACTGATGGAAGCGTTCCTTAAATCTGCCGCGCTGCTGCTGGTGCTGCTCAATCCGTTCCTGGTCGTCATTTATCTAGTCGACGTGATCGAGAAGCTGGAGCGGCGGCAGTTTGCGCAAGTGCTGTTGCGCGCAGCGCTGATTGCCAGCGCGGTGTTCTGCTGTTTCGCGATACTCGGCGATGCGATTTTCTCGAACATGGTGCAGGCGAAATTCGCCTCGTTCCAGATTTTTGGCGGCATCATATTCCTGCTGATCGGCTTGCAGTTCGTGTTTCAGGGGCCGAAGGCGATCACCATCCTCAGGGGCGAGTCGGAGCATCTCGCCGGCGCGATCGCTATGCCGGTGCTGATCGGGCCGGGCACCATCAGCGCCAGCGTCATCATCGGGCAGCAAAACGATCCGATCAACGCCTGCATCATCATCGTCGTTGCGGTATTTGCGTCGATTGCGCTGATGCTGATCCTGAAGGCGGCCTACGACTTCGTGCGCCCGCGCAACGAACGATTGGTGCAGCGCTATATCGAGGTGGCGGGACGCATCATGGCCCTGTTCGTCGGCACGATTGCGGTGCAGATGATCATGCAGGGCCTGCAAAACTGGACCGACAAGTTCTAGTCCGGAAGCTAAGCCAGTTTCTTGTGCCTCGCGCGGCGGTTGACGCCGGGCTCGCTGCCGGTGCGGCGGCGGAAGTCGTCTTCGTACTCGCGATAGTTGCCTTCGTGCCAGACCACTTCGCCGGAATCCTCGAAGGCGAGGATGTGGGTGGCGACGCGGTCGAGGAACCAGCGGTCGTGTGAGATCACCAGCGCGCAGCCGGGGAAGTCGAGGATGGCTTCTTCCAGTGCGCGCAGGGTTTCGACGTCGAGGTCGTTGGTCGGTTCGTCGAGCAGCACGACGTTGCCGCCGGTCAACAGCAGTTTGGCCAGATGCACGCGGTTGCGTTCGCCGCCGGACAATTCCTTGATGCGTTTCTGCTGGCTCTCGCCCTTGAAGTTGAAGCGGCCGATGTAGGCGCGCGCCGGCATGCTGAAATTGCCGATCTGCAGGATGTCGTTGCCGTTGGAGATTTCCTTGAACACGCTGTTCTCGCCGTTGAGCGAATCGCGGCTCTGGTCGACGTAGGCGAACTTGACGGTCTCGCCGATCCTGACCTCGCCCTGGTAATCCTTGTCCTGTCCGGTGAGGATGCGGAACAGCGTGGTCTTGCCCATGCCGTTGGCGCCGATGATGCCGACGATGGCGCCGCGCGGCACGCTGAAGTTGACGCCGGAATAGAGCTCGCGGTCGCCGAATTTCTTGCCGAGGTCTTTCACCTCGATCACGAGATCGCCGAGGCGCGGGCCGGGCGGGATGTAGAGTTCCTTGGTCTCGCTGCGGGTCTGGTATTCCTGTGACGCCAGTTCCTCGAAGGCCTTGATGCGCGCCTTGCTCTTGGCCTGACGGCCCTTGGGATTCTTGCGCACCCATTCCAATTCTTCGGCCAGCGCCTTCTGGCGTGCGTCTTCCTTGTTGCTCTCATCGGAGAGTCGTTTGGTTTTCTGCTCCAGCCAATTGGAGTAGTTGCCCTGCCAGGGGATGCCATGTCCGCGGTCGAGTTCCAGAATCCAGCCGGCGACGTTGTCGAGGAAGTAGCGGTCGTGCGTCACCGCGATGATGGTACCGGGGAAGTCCTTGAGGAATTTTTCCAGCCACGCCACCGATTCGGCGTCGAGATGGTTGGTCGGCTCGTCGAGCAGCAGCATGTCCGGCTTGCTCAGCAGCAGGCGGCACAGCGCGACGCGGCGGCGCTCACCGCCCGAAAGCCTGGTGACGTCGGCGTCCCACGGCGGCAGGTTGAGCGCCTCGGCGGCCTTGTCGAGGATCACGTCCGTGTTGTGGCCGTCGTTGGTGGCGAGCTGCGCTTCCAGTTCCTGCTGGCGCGCTGCGAGCTTGTCGAAGTCGGCGTCCGGCTCGGCATAGGCGGCGTAGACCTTGTCCAGTTCGGCCTGCACGTCGGTGACGTGGGCCAGCGCCTCCATTACGTTCTCGCGCACGTTCTTGTTCGGATCGAGCTGCGGCTCCTGCGGCAGGTAGCCCATTTTCAGCCCCGGCTGCGGCCGCGCCTCGCCGACGAATTCCTTGTCGATGCCGGCCATGATCTTCAGCAGGGTCGATTTGCCGGCGCCGTTGTAGCCGAGCACGCCGATCTTGGCGCCGGGAAAAAAGCTGAGAGAGATATCGCGAAGGATTTCCTTCTTCGGCGGCACGATCTTGCCGCACTTGTTCATCGTGAAAACGTACTGAGCCATGACTTGTACCGGTTGAGAGGCGCGGATTATCCGTGACTGTCCCGTGCTTGTCAGCCATCCCTCTATAATCGGGGCATGAAACCGTTATCCGTCAAGCTCCTGACTGCCGTCGCCCTGGGTGCGCTGGCCGCCGGCGCGGCCCATGCCGAGGTCTACCGCTGCCAGAAGGACGGCGTCGCCGTGTTCAGCGACAAACCCTGCGCCAGGGATGCCGAGACTTATCGCCCGGAGCATCCGTTGCAGGTGATCCCGCACGACGCCGTGCCGGAGACCGCGCTCAAGCCCGATGACAAGCTCGAGCGCGAGCGCCGCGCGCGTGACGCCGAATACGCCAGGTCCAACCGCGAATACGAGGCCGGCAAGCAGGAAGCGGCGCGGGTTCGCGCGGGGCTGGCGCAGGGCAGGGTGACGATCGGCATGACCGCGGCGCAGGTGCGCGACCTGATGGGCGAGCCGCTGACCACGCGTCGCCAGAAACGCAAGGGCCGCGAGACCGAAGTCTGGACGTTCCGCCAGGACGACGGTTCACGGCTGGCCGTCAGCCTCCATCAGGGCAAGGTCGTCAGCCTCTACGAGAACCACAAGCACGCGCGGTAGCGCCGGCCTACGCGGCTTGCGTTTCGCGGCTGTCGGCGAAGCGCCAGGCCAGCAGCAGCGCCAGCGCGGTGAGGATCGCCGCGAGCAGGAACGGCGCGCCCGGCAGATGGATGTCGCTGCCGGGAGCGATGCAGCCGGCAAACGTCTGCGTGAACAGTGCCGGGGCCACCATACCGGCGAGTCCCATCAGGCTGAAATTCGCGCCATGCAACTGGCCTTGCTCGTTCTGCGCCACGCGCCGCGCCATCAGCGCCTGCAGGCTGGGCCGGAACAATCCGCTGAGCGCGAATACCGGCATCGCCAGTATCAGCAGCGTGCCATTGGGCGCGAGGCCCATCGCGGCATAACCCAATGCACAGAACAGCAGTCCGGCGAGCAGCGCGCCGCGCTCACCGAGATGCGCGACCGCGGGCTTCACCAGCGCGGTCTGTACCACGATGCTGCATGCGCCAATCAGGGCGAAGGTCATGCCCATGGTTCTGGCGTCCCAGTGGAATCGGTAGCCGGCGTAAAGCACAAAGGTGCTGGGCAGCACGAAGTGCGCGAACTGGAACAGCAGGTTGACGCCCGCCAGGCTGAACAATTCCGGGTGCGAACGCAGCAGCCGCAGCGAGCCCACCGGGTTGGCCCGCATCCAGTCGAAGCGCCTTGCACGACGCTCAGGCGGTAAGGATTCTGGCAGCACGAACAGGCCGTAGCTGGCGTTGAGCAGGGCGAGCCCTCCGGCAAACCAGAATGGCAGACGTGGATTGATGTTGCCGAGCACGCCACCAATCGCCGGGCCGAGTATGAAGCCGACGCCGAATGCGGCACCCAGCAGGCCATAGGCGCGGGCACGCTTGTCCGGCGGCGTCACGTCGGCGATGTAAGCGGCGGCGGTGGAGTTGCTCGCCGAGGTGATGCCGGAGATGGCGCGGCCCAGCAGCAGCCAGCCGACCGTCGGCGCCAGCGCCATGAACAGGTAATCCGCGCCCAGGCCGAAGCACGAAAGCAGGATCACCGGACGCCGGCCAAAACGGTCGGACAGCGCGCCCTGCAGCGGCGAGAAGATGAATTGCATCAGCGCCCAGGTCGCACCGAACAGTCCGTAGAACCGCGCCGCATGCACGGTATCGCCGTTGAAGAACTGCTCGACCAGCTTGGGCAGCACCGGGATGACGATGCCGAACGCCAGCATGTCCAGCAGTACGGTGATGAAGATGAACGTGACGGCGGCGGGCCGCGCCGCGCCTGAGGCTGGAGTCGGAGTCATGGAATCGGGTCGCTGGTCCGTGCGCAGGAATCCGGGCCGCCAGCTTATCCCATGACCGGACCGCGAGCCCTGATGGTGCGATTCTTTTTTGCCGCGGCTGGCGGTAGGATGGCTCGCAAGGCCGATGCCACGGCATCCGCACCGATAACGATACTGGACGGGGAACACGATGAAGCGCATGAATCCTCTGGATGCCTCATGGCTATCCGTAGACTCGCACGACACGCCGATGCACGTCGGCAACCTGCAGATTTTTTCGCTGCCCAAGGGCGCGCCCGACGATTTTGTTCGGCAGTGGGTGACGATCCTCAAGGCCGCGCGCGATTTTTCGCCGCCGTGGAATCTCAAGCTCAGCAGTCCGGTGCTGGGGCGCATGCTGCCGGTGTGGCGCACCGACGACGATCTCGATCTCGATTACCACGTGCGCCACTCGGCGCTGCCGCGTCCGGGCGGCGAGCGCGAACTCGGCGTGCTGATTTCGCGCCTTCATAGCCACCAGCTCGATTTCAAGCGGCCGTTGTGGGAGTGCCACGTCATCGAAGGGCTGGAGGGCAACCGTTTTGCGCTCTACACCAAGATGCACCACTCGCTGATCGACGGCGTCAGCGGCGTGCGCCTGCTGCAGCGCATCCTGTCGCCGGACCCCGAGCGCATGGACATGCCGGCGCCGTGGACCGTGCGCCCGGCAAAATCCGCCCGGAGCGAGGCGGGCGCCGACGCGGTGCCCTCCACCGGCAAGGCGATGCAGAGCGTGACGCAGTCGCTGCGCCAGAAGGCCAGCTCGGTGGGGCAACTGCTGGGCGCGCTGACCAGGATCGCTCGCGGTTCGCCCGCCGGCGAACATGGCCTGACCGCGCCATTTTCCGGCCCGCGCTCGGTACTCAATCATCGCGTGACCGGCCAGCGCCGCTTCGCCACCCAGCAATACGACATGGCGAAACTCAAGGAACTGGCCAAGGCGGCGGACTGCTCGCTCAACGATATCGTGCTGTATCTGTGCGCGACCGCGCTGAGGCGTTTCATGCAGGAGGCCAACACGCTGCCGCACCGGCCGCTGACCGCGGGCGTGCCGGTCAACGTGCGGCCCAAGGACGACCAGGGCACCGGCAACGCGATCAGTTTCATCATCGCCAACCTCGCCACCGACATCGCCGACCCGATGCGCCGGCTGGAGGCGATCAAGGATTCGATGCAGCGCGCCAAGGAACACCTGCAGAGCCTGCCGCGCGACGCCATCATGCAGTACACCGTGCTGCTGATGGCGCCTTACATGCTGCAACTGCTGACCGGGCTCGGCGGCCGCGTCAAGCCGGTGTTCAACGTCACCATCTCCAACGTGCCGGGACCGAACGAGCCGCTGTACTACAACGGCGCGCGGCTCGAGGCGATGTACCCGGTATCGCTGATCGCCCACGGCGGCGCGCTCAACATCACCTGCCTGAGCTACGCCGGCACGCTCAATTTCGGATTCACCGGCTGCCGCGACAGCCTGCCGCACATGCAGCGCCTGTCGGTCTACACCGGCGAGGCGCTCGACGAGTTGTCGCAGCTGCTCAAGCCGCGGCGCAAACGTTCGGCGGG
>DATMTG010000168.1:0-4460 GCA_035565075.1 Stenotrophobium sp. | reverse complement strand
TGGGCTACGCACTGGCTGTGCGTATGAAGAGCCCGGATGACCGCCTGATCAATGGCGCGGTGGACCCGTTTGCGCCGACGGTGGCGCCGTCGAATCCGGGGGTGCCGGGTTCCCAGCAGCTCGTTGGATTTGGCCACACGGGTTTGTCGAACACGTTGAACTTTGATGACGGTGATCGCAATTTCAAGAAATACAGTCTGATCAACAACCGCGTCAGTGCTTTTGGCGAATTCGGCCTCAAACATAATAATTATGGCTTGATCCTGAGCGGTTCGGCGTTCTACGACGACGTCTATCACCATAAAAATGACAACACCTCGTTGCCGAGAGGCCCGGGGTCTACAGTCAACAAAGATGGCGCACCCAACGAGTTCACCGCAGCAACGAAGCACTTCAACGGTCAGCGTGCACAGTTGCTGGAGGCCTATGTCTACGGCGACTGGAATATCGGCGACGAAGGCGCGCTCGACCTGCGCTTAGGCCAGCAGCTGGTGGCCTGGGGTGAGAGCCTGTTCTTCTCGGGTATCGCGCTATCGCAGGGGCCGGCGGACGCGACCAAGGCCTTCGTGCCGGGCGCCGAGGTCAAGGACATCCTGCTGCCGGTGAACCAGGTGGCGTTGCGCTATTCGATCAACGACAAGGTCACCCTGCTTGGCCAGTACAAGCTCACATTCAAACCGACCCAGTTATTCGCAAATGGCGATTACTTCTCGCCGTCCGATCTGATTGGTCCCGGCTCTACGTTTGGTTACGGTTCGGCCAATCCGGCGACGCTGGAGCCAAACTCCTGTGTCGGCCTGCTCGGGGCTTTGAGTGATCTTTGCGGCGCAGGTGCCGGTTTGGGATACACCGCGTTAGGCGCGCCAGCGTACATTTACGTTACGCGCAACCCCGATATCCTGCCCAGTAAGCATGGTCAATACGGCATCGGCATCAAGTACAACCTGACGCCCAATTTCAACCTCGGCCTGTATCGCCTGCGCTACAGCGACACCAATCCGGCGGTGGTGCTGACCATGGGCTACCCGCTGATTGCCAATCCGACGCAGGCGATCTACCAGAGTCTGCCGTCATCGGTGACCGGCTTGGTCAATGGCTTGCTGGGTTCCGGGGTCAGCAACCTGACCAACGTGCCGATCACCACGCAAGCATTCAACCAGCCGGAGCCGGTGTCTTACGCGCTCAAGTATTACGACGGCATCAAGCTGACCGGCATGAGCTTTTCGACCGTGGTGGGTGCGGTCAATGTCGCCGGCGAATTGCTCTACCGTCAGGGAATCGACATGCAGGTCCAGGCCAATATCGGTGGCGTGTTGAGCCCGGTCTACACGCGCGGTAATTTGGGCCAGGCGCTGGTTTCAGGCATTTACACGGTCAACCCCGGCTTCCTGGTCGATGATGTTGCAGTGGTCGGCGAAGCAGGTCTGGTGCACGTCACCAAGGTTGACGCGATCAAGCCTTCCTTCGGCGTCACGCCGATCGGCAATGGCGATGTACTGACCGCCGATGCGACCTCGTCTGGCTTCCAGACGCTGGCGATCTTCGGGAACCACAACGTCATTTCCGGCTGGGATTTGAGCAACCAGCTGGGCTACGCAATGATGATCAAGGGCAACTCGGCGATGGCGGGTGCCTTTGGTTCGCTGACCGGCGCCGGCGACAAGCGCCTGAGCGTGCAGACCACCATGACCTATCTGTCCAACCTGTCATTCTCGCTGGGCTATAACTTCTTCTTCGGCGACCCCGGCAAGCGCGTGCGTGGCAGCAACACCGAGGCGGGGCAGTCGGCCGGCGCCAACAGCCCGATCATCCAGAACGGGTATGCCGACCGCGACTACGCGACATTCACGATCAAATACGACCTGTGAGCGCAGGGATTTTCATGGATACGCCGCTGTGCGTTTAAGAGGTTGCTTGCCGGAATGAGTGTACCTGCCAGTCTGGATGCCGCTGAGTTCCGCAAGGCCTTAGGTAGTTTTGCCACGGGGGTGACCATCATCACCACCCGCGGCCCCGACGGTCAGCCCTTGGGGCTGACCGTCAACATTTTCAACTCGGTGTCGCTGAATCCGCCGCTGGTGCTGTGGAGCCTGGCCAACAACTCGATGAGCCTGCCGGCGTTCCGCGTGGCGCCGCACTGGGCGGTGCACGTGCTGGCGACCGACCAGGAGCCGCTGTCGGCCCGGTTTGCCAGGCGCGGTGAAGACAAGTTCGCCGGGCTGGACACTGAAACCGGCGTCGGCGACATCCCGCTGCTCAAAGGCTGCACCGCGCGCTTCGAGTGCCGCGCCGCGTTCCAGTACGATGGCGGCGACCATGTGATCTTCGTCGGCGAGGTGCAGAATTTCACCCGCTCGGAGGTCGCGCCGCTGGTGTTCCACAGCGGCCGCTATGCGCACGCCACGCGGCGCGAAGCCGCGGCATCGAAACCGCGCAGCGCCTACATGACCGGCAGCTTCAGCGACGATTTTCTCGGCTATCTGCTGGGCCGCAGCCATTTCCAGTTTTTCGGCCAGATCCGCAAGCACCTGGCCGGCGAAGGCTTGAGCGACGACGAGTTCTACGTGCTGTCGACGCTGACGCTGCGCCCGGCGATGACCGCGGGCGAACTCGACGCCGGCATGAACGCGGTGCTCAACCATCCCAGCGCCGCGACCCTGCAATCGCTGGTGGCGCGCGGACTGGTGGCGCAGATGGCGGTGGTGGCCGAGAACCAGAGCCAGGAATACCGGCTGACCGAGCGCGGCCGCGTCTGCGCGCTGAACCTGATTTCCGCCGCCAAGGCCTTCGAACTGGATCTGCTGGAACGTCTCGGCGCCGAGGACGGCACCATCCTCAAGTCGCTGCTCAAACGGCTGCTCGGCACGGTCGACCCGGCCAGCACGGCGCTGTGGGGCGATGCCACGCGCGCAGCACCCAGGGTGTCCGGCACCGGCTGGACCACCGAGTAGATCGCCAGCGCAGTCAGTGCAGGCAGTACTGGCTGGTCGGCACCACGTCGATCCGGGCCATGTCGATGAAGCGGTTCACGCTGTCCATCATCGTCTTGAGATTGGCGTCGAACTTCGCCTGATCGCCCGGCGCATCGAAGAACGTGAACGGGTCGGTCAGCGCCGCCATCGGGAAACACTCCTCGACCAGCCCGTCCAGCGGTGGCGCATCCGCGCTCAGCGGGCGGATCACCACGTTCTGGATGTACTCGAAGTTCGACTGCGTCTCGACCGCGACCCGGGTGTGCGAGTTGTGCCAGATGTCGAGCCATTGGGCGTGATCCATCCGCTGCGGCTTGCGCAGCAGCGCGATCTGCGAGAAACCCTCGGTGCGCTTGCCGGGCTGTGGCGGGTGTTGCAGGTTGCGCAGCGGCTGCGACTCGGTGACCAGGTAGGCCGCGTGGCGCGCGGTGTGCGCGGCGATGGCCTCGTCCACCGGTTTGCGCAGGTGCGCGATGGCGCTGTCGAGCCAGACCTGCACCACCGTTTCCAGCGGCGGGTCCATGAACGTCTGCTTGATGCCGCTGCCGGCGGCGACCGCGGCGTCGGCGACGTTGATCCGCAGGCTGCGCACCGACGCGAGGGCGCGTAACCGCGGCGCGAGTCCGTCGCGCAGCGTCCTGCCGAAGGTTTCGATATCGACGCCGGGATCGCGCCAGACCAGGTAGATGACTTTTTCCATCGGGAACTCTCGGTAGGTCCGTCAATTCGCGCCGGCATGCCTGCCTGCGTGTCCTGCCCTCAGGGCATGTACGCGCCGCCGTTGGCGTCGAGCGCCGCGCCGGTGACGGCGCAGGCGTAGTCGGACACCAGGAACAGCGCCGCGCGCGCGCACTCGTCGTCGGTGGGAATGCGGCCTAGCGGGATCGTCGCCGCGACCTGCGCCTTGAGCGTCTCCAGCGGCACCTTGTGCTCGCTGGCCTGCCACTCCATGTAGCCCTGCACCGGCGCGCCCCACATCCAGCCCATGTGGATGGAGTTGACGCGGATGTTGTCCTTGCCGACTTCCTTGGCCAGGTACTTCGCCGAGTTGGCCAGCGCGGCCTTGGACGCGGCATAGCCGGCCTCGCCCAGCGGCGGCACCTGGCGCGCGGCCATGGTGTTGATCATGACGATGGCGCCGCCGCCCTGCTTCTGCATCTGCGGCAGCACCGCCTGCGTCAGCTTGAGCGTGCCGAGCAGGTTGGTGCCGAGCACCGCGTTCCAGTCGTCGAGCTTGGCAGTGGACACATAGTCCATGTCGCCATGGAAGAAGGCGCTGTTGACCAGCGCGTCGATGCGGCCGTAGGCCTGGACCGCGGCCGCGGCCAGCGCCTCGCAGGCGGCGCGGTCGGTGATGTCGGTAACCTGCTTGAGGACCTTGCACTGCGCGTTGACCGCGCGGATGCGCTGCTCGGCGTCGTCGAGCTTGTCGGCCGAGCGTGCGCCGATGGCGAGCGCCCTGGCGCCCTCGCGGGCCGCTTCGATCGC
>DATMTG010000167.1:0-6576 GCA_035565075.1 Stenotrophobium sp. | reverse complement strand
CGCTTGCCTCCCGGCCGGTGCCGCCGCGCCGTACGCAGGCTGTGGCGGCCGCGGATCAGCGCCTACAATGCGGGCCATTTCCTGGAACATCATCCCCGGCATGTCCCTGTTCGAAAAACGCCGTGCGCGACAGCGGCAGCGGCAACGCGAAAATGTGCTGCAAGCACTGGATCAGCTGGCCGCGGCCGCGCCCGAGGCGCGACCGCAGGCACTGGCGCACCTGGTCGACCGACTGCGTCCGAAGCGGACGCGCGGCGGCGAGGGCGAGGCCGAGCAGCGGCTCGACTGGGTGATCGAGCAGGTGCGCAGCGATGAGCAGGTGCGTGTCGCGCTCGGCGAGACCCTGCGCGGCCTGCTGCTGGAGCGGCAGCCGGCACGCCTGCTCAGCGAGTCGGGCATCCTCGCCAATGAAGGTCTGATCGGCGGATTCTGGCGGCGGATGATGCAGAAGCTGCTGCCCGAGGACCTGCGCGCCGACCAGCTCAAGGACCAGCTCGACCTGCTGTTCCATGAGCGCAACGACTACCTGTGGGTGGAAGCGACGCCGGACGTGCGCTGGATCGAGTTGCTGGATGCGCTGGATTTCAGCCCCGGCTCGGCCGCCAAGCCGGGCAGCGCCATGCCGATCCTCGAGGCGATGCAGGTGTTGTCGTACCGCATCGCCGCGCTGGGACTGGAGCCCGAACTGATCCGCAACGAGCCGTCGATTGAGCGCTATGAATCGCCGTTCATGACGCAGAACGTGGAGCTGCACGAGTTCATCACCGCGCGGCAACGTGCCGCTGCGGAGAAAAAAAACCCGGACTTCGACGACAAGCAGCTGCTGGTGCTGTTAGGCCAGTGCGAGAAAATATTGACGCGTGTGCGCAAGCAGGCGGCCAAGTCGGGCGCCAGCGTCAGCCTGACCATCGTGCTGGTGCGGCTGGCGCAGAGCATCGAGCGCCTGCGCCTGCTGTTGCAGCTGCTCGAGGATGTGCCGGCACATGAGCTGAACGTGCTGCGCGTGCGGCTGTTCAAGGCGCTGGTACGCTCGGAAAACAGCCGCAACAGCATCCGCGAGCTGTGGTCGCAGACGGTCGACCTGCTGTCGTCGCGCATCGTCACCAACGCCAGCAAGGCCGGCGAGCAATACATCACCACCGGACGCGCCGAATTCTTCAAGCTGTTCCGTTCGGCGACCGGTGCCGGACTGGTGGTGGTGATCGCGGCGCTGGCAAAAATCGCGCTGATGAGCGAAGGCCGTTCGCCGTTTGCCCAGGCGCTGGTCTACAGCACGGTATACGCCGCCGCGTTCATCGTGATGTATGTCTGCCATTTTTCGCTGGCGACCAAGCAGCCGGCGATGACCGCCAACGTCATCGCCAAGACGATCGAGGGCGATGGCTCGAAGAAGAACCGGCTGGAGGCCTTGGCCGACCTGATCGTGCGGACCTTCCGCAGCCAGTTCATCGCCCTGGTCGGCAATCTGGTGGTGGTGGTGCCGCTGACGGTTTATATCGCTCACATGATCCTGCTGCGCGACGGCCAGCAATACGTCGACATCGAAAAGGCGCATCACTTTCTTGAGGATGCGGATTTCTTCAGCATCCATGTCTGGATCTGGGCTGCGACGACGGGTGTCTGTCTGTTCCTGACCGGTCTGGTCTCGGGCTACTACGACAACAAGGCGGCGTACGACCACATCCCGCAGCGGGTGGCGCAGATTCGATGGCTGTGCCGGCTGGTGGGCAAGGCCGGCGCGCAACGCGTGGCCGGCTATGTCGAGAACCATCTGGGCGGCTTGATGGGCAGCATCTTTTTCGGCGTCATGCTGGGGTCGGTCGGCGCGGTCGGCCGTATCTTTGGATTGCCGATCGATACGCTGCACGTGACCTTCACCTCGGCTAATACCGCTTATGCCATCGTCGCGCTGGGCGAAACCCTGGATGCGCGTGCGATCCTGCTGGCGGCGGCTGGGGTCAGCGTGATTGGCCTGATGAACCTGCTGGTCAGCTTTGGTCTGGCCCTGTTCGTCGCGATGCGTGCGCAGGGCGTGTCGTTCGAGTCCGGACGCGGGCTGTTGCGCGAGCTGGGCCGCCGACTGATTCATTCGCCGCAGCAGTTTTTCTGGCCACCCCGCGAATCCAGGGAGCCGCCTGGCGCGGTCTAGCGGGTTTTACTGCGGGTCTACAGCCGCAGGATGCAGATGGCTTTCAAATTCGGCAACGGGACGCCCCTTGCCGAAGTAGAACCCCTGTACCTCGTCGCAGCCGTGTTCGCGCAGGTACGCCAGCTGTTCGCGGGTCTCCACGCCTTCGGCGATGACCCTGATGTCCAGGCTGTGGGCCATGGCGATGATGGCGTTGATGATGGCGGTGTTATAGGCGTCCGCTCCGAGATTGTGGATGAAGGAGCGGTCGATCTTGATCTTGTCGATCGGATAGCGGGTGATGTAGCTCAGGCTGGAGTAGCCGGTGCCGAAATCGTCGATGGCGATGGCGACGTTCAGTGCCCGGATTTTTTCCAGGATCTCGGAGGCCTCCTCGGGGTTTGAGACCAGCACCGTCTCGGTGATTTCCAGGGTGAGGAAACGGGCTTCCAGGCCGCTGGCGGCGAGGGCCGATTCGACCATTTTCTGCAGGTTGACTTGCTGGAACTGCCGGGGCGACAGGTTCACCGACACATAAAGCGGCTTGCCCAGGCGCGCCTGGATCTGCCGGGCGTCGCGGCAGGCCGTGTGCAGCGCCCATTCGCCGATGGAAGAGATCAGGCCCGATTCTTCGGCGATGGGGATGAAGCTCTCGGGCGCCACCGCGCCGCGTTGCGGGTGCTGCCAGCGCAGCAGGGCCTCCATGCCCAGCACCTGCCCCGAGCCGGTCGCGACCAGCGGCTGGTAGTGCAGGGTCAGCTCGTTGCGCTCGATGGCGCGGCGCAGCGCGTTCTCCAGTTCCAGGCGCTCTTCGGTGTCCAGCAGCATGCCGGGCGTGAACCATTGATGGTTGTTACGCCCCTTGCTCTTGGCCTGGTACATCGCGGTATCGGCATTCTTGAGCAGGGTGGCGACGTCGCGGCCGTCCTGCGGATAGGTCGTGATGCCGATGCTCGAGGTCACCACCAGTTCGCGTCCGGCGATGACCACGGGCCGTGCGATCTGCTCCTGGATTTTTATTGCGATGTTTTCGACGGTTTCGCGATCCGGAGACGTCGGCAGGACGATGACGAATTCGTCGCCGCCCATGCGCGCGACGGTGTCGTCCTTGCGGACGCAGCCGATCAGCCGCTGGACGATGACTTGCAGCAGTTCGTCGCCGATATCATGTCCGAGCGAGTCGTTGACGCGCTTGAAGTGATCGAGATCGACCATCATCAGGCTCAGGCAGGCGCCCTCCCGTTCGGCACGTTCCATCGCCAGTTTCAGGCGTTCATTGAGCAGCGCGCGATTCGGCAGCTGGGTCAGGACGTCGTGATGGGCCATGTGGCGCACCTGTGCTTCCGCCTGCCGGCGATCGGTCACGTCGCGGATGGTGGCGGTGACGGTCTGCTCCTGTCCGACCTGCATGGGACTCAGGCTGATCTCGATGGGAAACTCGCTGCCGTCCTTGCGCAGGCCGTGGAGCTCCAGCCCTTCGCCCATGGGCCGTATCCGCGGATTTTCGAAATAGCGGTCGCGATGCGAGCCATGGACCTTGTGGAAGCGCCCGGGAACCAGCATCTCGACGGGCTTGCCCAGCAGCTCGCTGCGCGGGTAGCCGAACAGCTTCTCGGTCTGGCTGTTGATCAGGTCGATGTTGCCGTTCTGCCGGACGATGACCATGGCGTCCGGGGCGGATTCGAGCAGGCTGCGAAAGCGCAGCTCGCTGTTTTTCAATTCGATGGTGCGCGCCGCGACATCCTGCTCGATCTTTGCGCTGCGTCCGACGATCATCAGCAGCAGCAACCCCAGCAATGCGGTCATGACCAGTCCCACCGCCAGGACCAGCCACAGTTGCCAGGAGCTGTGGGCCACCAGATAGGATGCCGGCAGGGTGTAAACGATCTGCCAGGTGCGTTGCGCCACCGCCAGGTTCGTCGTGTACTGCAGGCTGCCCCGGGCCAGGGCGGCCGCCTCGGCCGGGCCGTAGACGATGGCGTTGGACCTTTTCGCCGAGAGGTCGACGATGCGTGCCTCGATGCCGTGTTCCGAGAGATTTTTTTCGATGGTGCCGATGAGTTCGCCGGTCCGCAGCACCATGACGGCGTAGCCTCGCAGCTTGTCCCTGGAGCCGTCGGCATAGACCGGGGAAATCATCAGCAGGCCTTGCGCATGGCGGGGTTCGCCGACGATGTCGATGAGTCCGGTGGCGGTGGCCCTGCCGGTGCGCGCGGCGAGATCGAAGATCCGGCGACGGGCCGGGTCGGATGCGACATCGTAGCCCTGTGCCAGGGTGGCATCGTCGCTATGCTGGATGTACTTCACCACGATGTAGGACGGATGCCGGGCGGCATCGACCAGGCGGCCATCACGGGTCCGTTCGGTGATCCGGAACGCAGGAAATCCCTGACTGCGCATGGCGGCAACGAAATCCTCGCGATCGGCGTCGGAGACCACCGCGTTCCAGCTGATGCCATAGACATCGGGCAGGTTCGCCAGCAAGCGCCGGGCGTAGCGCCCGAACGGGTCGGGGCTTTCCACCTGCCGCTCCGCGAGGAATCCGGCCAATGACGAGAGTGCCAGATCGTAGCGGTCCATGCTCGCCTGCAACTGCTGGTGGGCCTGCTCGCTGGTGTTCCTGAATTCGTTGCGGACCCGGGCCTGTTCGCGCGAACTGGCAAAAAAGAACGCGACGACCACCAGCCCGAACAGGAACAGCAGCGGCAGCGTCACCGACAGTTGCTGGCGGATCCAGCGCCTGTAGGGACGCACGGTCCAGACCAGTGCGATGGGGGTGAACACGAGCACGCCGATGGTGTCGCCGACCCACCAGTCCCACCAGTTGAACAGCACGACGTCGCCGGGGATCGAGCCGACGCACCACAGCGTGCCGACGCCGATGCTCGCAGCGGTCAGGCAGGCCAGCGGGCCGCCGAGGATGAGCATGCGGATGACATCGGATTCCTGGGTCAGGATGTTGCTGTAACCGACGAAACGGCGGATCAGCCAGGCGCCGAGCGCCGCTTCCAGCGTCGCGCCGGTGGCAATGACGCCCGGCAGCAGCAGCGACAGCAGCAGCCGCGTCGGATCGGAGGGGTCGAACCCGGTGGCGACATTGATCAGGTAGGAGCCCAGCCATATGCCCGGGTAGATCGGCCTGCCGCGGATCAGCACCCCGGCCAATGCGATGCCCGACGCCGGCCAGACCGCAGTGGCATAGCCCGGGGGAATCGCCAGCAAAAGCCCGAGCTTGCCACTCAGGAAATAGGCGATGGTCATTGCAGCGACTGTGGCCAGATGCTGCCATCGCATGTTCGTGGAGGTGCTGGCCGGTGCGTCGCTCATGGATGGGGTCTGAAATCGATCGCGCCTGTGCCTTGTCGCCTATCGCAGGCGCTGGGTGTCGCCATTATGGGTCCTGGCATCGTCCATCGACAGGTGCGTTGCCGTGCAGTCGAAACGCACGACGATGCCGGTCTGTCTGGTCAGCGGCGCGCCGGGGCTGATCGCGCCCTTGCCGTACAGGGTGATGCGCTCGTTGTTGACGAACAGTTCCTCGCCCGAGGCGGTGAGCACGTAACTGCCGTTGCGCGACTGGTCGGCGTAGTAGAACTTGCCATGATCGAAGCCGATGTGGCCGTGCATGCGCGACGCGGTGTCGCCGGTCAGGACGATGCCGCTGGCGGCGTCGCGGCTGAGACTGACCGGGCAGTCGGATTCGCGGACGCGGTACTGCCTGCCGCCGGCGCTGAAGGTGATGTGGGTGAATACCGTGTTGTCGGCCTGCTGCAACCGCGAGGCGTGGCGGGTTTGCTGGTCTGCCTCGATCTTGTCGTAGGCCGACAGCAGCCAGACGTCGTCCGCCCCGGACAGCTTCTGCAGTGGCGTCTGCGGACGCTCCTGCGCGAGATAGTTGCCGAGCGCCGCGATCGCCAGTTCCGGCACGTGCGCCATCAGCCGCGGCAGTTGCGTGATCCAGCCGGCATGGATGCGGTCGTTCTCCAGCTGCACTTCGCCATGGGTCAGCAGCAGGCGCACCGACAGCCGCGAATAGTTGGGATCATGTTCGCGCAGGCGCAGGATTTCCTTGCGCAGGGCGATGGCGGCCTTTGCGGCTGCGTCGCAGCGCAGGTACAGCGCATAGATGCGCTGCGGGTTGGCCTCGATCAGCTGGCCGCCGCCTTGCAGGATCAGGCTCGACAGGACGCGGCTTTCGGCCTGCAGCAGCGGCGCATCCGAAACCTCGCCGTCGCGCACGTCGCTGAAGCTGGCATACAGCACGGCGCCCTTGCAGGTGAAAACGTTGGTCATGGCGGCGTCAGCGACGGGGGTTGGTCTGCGCGTCGTTGTCGATGTCGAGACGTACCGCGTTGCAGCGGAAGCGTACGACCTGCCCGGTCTGCTTCATCACCGGACGCCCGGGGCTGATGACGCCGTCGCCGACCAGCAGGATGCGCTCCTGCATC
>DATMTG010000166.1:0-11766 GCA_035565075.1 Stenotrophobium sp. | reverse complement strand
CAGTTAATAACAGAAAAATTCAGTCAAGCCGGCACAGCGGGTGACGCTTGGCCTCCCTCCGGCGAACCGAGGAAATCCGCCACGAATGCCGCGTAATCGCCACCCTCGACGGCGGCGCGGATGCGCTGCATCACGTTCTGGTAGTAGTGCAGGTTGTGCAGGGTGTTGAGCTGCGCGCCGAGGATTTCCTTGCACTTGTCGAGATGATGCAGGTACGCACGCGAATAGTTCCTGCAGGTGTAGCAGTCGCAGCGCTCATCCAGCGGCCGGCCGTCGGTCTTGTGCGCGCTGTTGCGGATCCTGACCACGCCGGCATGGGTGAACAGGTGCCCGTTGCGGGCGTTGCGCGTCGGCATCACGCAGTCGAACATGTCGATGCCGCGCGCCACGGCCTGCACCAGGTCGCGCGGCGTGCCGACGCCCATGAGGTAATGCGGACGATCCGGCGGCAGTCCATGGCCGATGGCATCGAGCACGTGCAGGCGCTCGTCCTCACTCTCGCCCACCGACAACCCCCCGAGGGCGTAGCCGTCGAAACCGGTTTCCGTCAGCCGTTGCAGCGATTCACGGCGCAGTCCTTCATACATGCCGCCCTGGACGATGCCGAAGAGCGCGGAGGGGCTTTCAAGGACTGCCAGTGGCAGTCCTTGCCCTCCGCGCGCCTGGGGCTGGGGCCCCAGGCCGCGTGCCGATGCCCCGCCCCGCGTCTCCGGCACCAGCGCCTCATGCGCAGTCTTGCAGCGCGCCGCCCAGCGCGCCGACAGCTCCATGCTCTTGCGCGCCTGCTGCTCGGTGGCCGGATACGGCGTGCACTCGTCGAACTGCATGACGATGTCGGCGCCCAGCGCGTGCTGCACTTCGATCGAACGCTCCGGCGTCAGCAGGATGCGATCACCGTTGACCGGAGAGGCAAACTTCACGCCCTCCTCGGTGATCTTGCGCAGGCCCGACAGGCTCCACACCTGGAATCCGCCGGAGTCGGTCAGGATCGGCCCATCCCAGTGCATGAAGCGATGCAACCCGCCCAGTTCGCGCACGGCCTGCTCACCGGGCCGCAGCATCAGGTGGAAGGTGTTGCCGAGCAGGATCTGCGCGCCGGTACCGCGCACTTCCTCCGGCTTCATCGCCTTGACCGTGCCGTAGGTGCCGACCGGCATGAACGCCGGCGTCTCGACCGTGCCACGCGCGAACGTCAGGCGGCCGCGGCGGGCGTGACCGCACTGCTGGATCAATTGGAATTTCATCCGCAGATTTTAGCCGCTCCGCGCACCTTGCAACCGGACAGCTTGCCAGTCCCGGTGACGGGTGCAATGCTGAACCCCGATTGCGCCGGAGAGTCCGATGGACGATGGGCACAGGAAAATCTGGTTCTCGGCCAAGCGCTACGGCTGGGGCTGGACGCCGAACTGCTGGCAAGGCTGGCTGGTCCTCGCCGCGTTTGTGGCGCTGCTCGCAGCCGGTGCCCGCTGGCTGCGTCCACACGCACATCCTGCTGGATTCATCGCCTATGCCGTCGCCCTCTCGATCCTGTTGACGCTCGTCTGCTGGCTCAAGGGCGAAAAGCCCCGCTGGCGCTGGGGCGGCCACTAGCCCGCCTCGAACCGGAGCCCCGCATGTCGGATCCCCGTCTGTTTTTCGCCGCCGAGCGCACGCTGCTGGCCTGGGTGCGTACGGGGCTGACGGTCATGGCGCTGGGTTTCGTGGTGGCGCGCTTCGGCCTGTTCCTGGGCATCGTCTCGGCGTCGCTGCACCTGGCCGGCAACGGTGCCGCCGGAAGTCACCGGCTGTCCGAGATCATCGGCATCGCGCTGGTCGTCCTCGGTGCCGGCGCCATCGCGGCCGCGCTGCAAAACCACCGCGCCTATATCCGCACGCTGCCGCCGGCAGACATCCCGCCCCAGCCGATGCCGTGGCTCACGACCGCGATGGCCGCGCTGCTGGCCCTCATCGGCATGCTGCTGGCGATCTACCTCGCGCGGGTCTAACGCTCAGGCGACGGCTCGATCAGCATGGCATCGCCATAGCTGAAAAAACGGTAACGTGCGCCAACGGCGTGACGGTAAGCGGCCATCAGCCGCTCATAACCGCCGAACGCACAGACCAGCATCATCAGGGTGCTCTCCGGCAGATGGAAGTTGGTCAGCAACACATCCACCACGCGGAACCGGAACCCCGGTGTGATGAAGATGCTGGTTTCGCCGGTGCCGGCACGCAGTTCTCCTGCCTTGTCCAGAGCCGATTCCAGCGCGCGCGTCACCGTCGTGCCCACTGCCACCACGCGCCCGCCGCGCGCACGCGTCTCGGCAACCACGGCGCAAAGCCCGGTGGAAATCTCGTAGCGCTCGGCGTGCATGCGGTGTTCGCTCAGCCGCTCGACCCGCATCGGCTGGAACGTGCCCGCACCGACGTGCAGCGTCAGCGTCGCCGTGCGGATCCCGCGATCCGCGAGGCCCGCCAGCAGCGCTGCGTCGAAATGCAGCCCTGCGGTCGGTGCCGCCACGGCGCCCGGCGCCCGTGCGAACACGGTCTGGTAACGCTCGCGGTCCCGCGCGTCCGGTGCGTGCTTGATATACGGCGGCAGCGGCAGCTGGCCGGCGCGCTCGAGAAAATCCAGCACCGTTCCTTCGCCTTCATGACGCAGGCGGAACAGGTCATCATCGCGATCCAGCACGGTGAAACGGGCGTCCGCGACTTCGATCGTTCCGCCGGGTTTCGGCGTCTTGCTGGCCCCGATCTGCGCCAGCAGCTCGTGCTCGTCCAGCACGCGCTCGACCATGATCTCCACGCGCCCGCCGGTCGGCTTGCGCCCATGCAGACGCGCGGGAATGACACGGGTGTCGTTGAACACCAGCAGGTCGTCACGGCGCAGCAGCTCCGGCAATTCTGCTATCTGCCGGTCCGCCAACCCTTCGCGTTGCACGTGCAGCAGCCGGCTGGCGCTGCGCGGGTTTTCCGGCCGCTGCGCGATCAACTCCGGCGGCAGCTCGTAAAAATAATCGGATCGTCGTTGGTAAGCCGTCATGGGATCGTTATAATCGCCGCCCGCGCCGAAGTGGCGGAATCGGTAGACGCAGTGGACTCAAAATCCACCGGAGCAACCCTTCGTGCGAGTTCGAGTCTCGCCTTCGGCACCAGGACAGCACAACAAAAAAGCGGCCATCGGCCGCTTTTTTGTTGTCGGCCGAAGGCGTCAGAGCGAGAAATCATACCTCGCGCCGAAGTGGGTGCCGTAGACACGCGAGGCGCTGCCGTGCTGGTACACCATCACGCCACCGCCGAGCCGGATGTTCGGCAGCTTCTCCCACAGGACACGCAGCGGCAGCTCCATGTTCACGCCGTAGGCGACGCCGTCGAGATTCGCCTTGGCGCCCGGACGCTCGAGTTGCAGCCAGTTGTAGCCGAGCACCGCAGCCACCTCGACCGTATTCAGGACCGTGGCGGTCGGCACGACGTAGATGCCTTCGTAGCCCTTGACCGCAACCGTGCCCGCTTCGTCGCCGCTGCTGCCCTTGCGACCGTAGTGGGCCTCGATGCCGACGGTGTCGAACACGCGCACGCCGGCGCGGATCTGGTTGAAGTTGGACGACAGGTTGCTGCTACCGAACTGCTGTTGCAGCGGAGACTGCGGCGTCGTGGCCGGGGGCGTGGGCCCGGCCACAGGCCCCTGCGGCAGACCGGAAATCTGGAAGTTGATATGGGTGCGGTCATAGCCCACATACAGCTTGATCGGGTTGCTCGGAGGTGCTTCGGACTCCGACGAACTGCCGGAAGACCCGGCGCCCGCCGCCTCGCTTTCACCCCCGATGCTACCGGAGGTCGCCGCCGGCGAGCCGGCGTCCGCGTAAGGGTTGCCGCCCGAGGTTGCGGCTGGCGAACCGGCATCTGCGTAGGGGTTTCCACCCGAGGTTGCCGCCGGCGAACCCGCGTCGGCATAGGGATTGCCGCCGCCTGCGGCGGCAGGGGCGCTCTCCGCGGCTGCGGGCGCAGCGGCGCCGGTATCGCCCCCCGCGATCGGCGTGCTTGCAGCCGGTGAGCCGGCATCGGCATACGGGTTGCCGGTAGCAGCAGGCGCACTGGCGTCGGCGGCCGGCGATGCAGGGCTTGTTGTGGACTGGTCGGGGGCCGCGCCTGCATCCGCCGGCGCGGATGTATCAGCGGCTGCGGGAGCCGGCGCGGTTTCGGCAGAACCCGAATCGGCGGGCGCGGCATCCGCGCTGGCAGGTGCTGACGACGCTTCGGGGGTCGCGGCGCTGGCGGGAGCCGCATCGGCAGCGGGACTGGTGGACGTGTCGGGCGCCGTGCCCGCATCCGCTGGCGCTGCCGCGGTCGAGTCCGATGAACCTTGCGGCGTCATCGTCCCAGAGTTATCGGCCGCAGTCGCCGCGTCCGTATAGGCCGACGCGGCATCCTGGGCATACGCCGGCAGAACAAAGCATGCTCCCAGCAGCAGCAGGCATATTTTTCTCATCAGTCTCTCCCCCGATCTTGTTTTGCGCACCAACTCAGGCCTGATATTCACTGATTCTGATACACAAATCCAGACGCCGTCCATTCCCGCCTCGCCGCAAACGGCATTTGCCCGCACAATACCGCCCTGAATCCGGGCCATCATCCGACCATGAAATTCTGCAGCACCTGCGGCAACCCCGTCGAATTGCGCATCCCGCGCGACGACCATCTGCCGCGCCATGTCTGTACGCACTGCGGCGAAATCCACTACCGCAATCCCAAGGTCATCACCGGCTGCATCCCGGAATGGGAGGATGGCCGCATCCTGATGTGCCGGCGCAGCATCCAGCCGCGGCTGGGCATGTGGACGTTTCCCGCCGGATTCCTGGAGCTGGCCGAAACCGGCGCCCAGGGGGCCGCGCGCGAGGCACGCGAGGAATCGCAGGCGCAGGTCGAAATCCGCGACCTGCTGAGCGTCATCAACGTTTCTTACGTCAGCCAGGTCTACATGATCTATCGCGCACGGCTGCTGGCGCCCGAGTTCGGCCCGACGCCGGAAAGCTCGGAGGTGCGGCTGATGCGCGAAGACGAGATTCCCTGGGGCGAAATCGCTTTCCCGACCATCTGGCACAGCCTGAAATTCTTCTTCGACGACCGCAGGCAGGGGCGCGCCGAGGTGCACGTGCTCGACCTGACCCAGCGTATCGACCGCGCGCAACTGGCCGAGGCCACGAGCTGGAACCCCGACGCCTGAACCACGGCGCATGAAATCGACACGACAAAGCCTTACAATCGCATTCCGCTTTTCAGCAGGCGGATTCTGAGAATCGAGGGTCATCATGACGTTTGTCGTTACCGATAACTGCATCAAGTGCAAATACACCGATTGCGTGGAAGTCTGCCCGGTGGACTGCTTCCACGAAGGTCCGAATTTCCTGGTCATCGACCCCGAAGAGTGCATCGACTGCACGCTGTGCGAACCCGAATGCCCGGCCAAGGCCATTTTCGCGGAGGACGATCTGCCCGCGGACCAGGCCTCGTACAAGGCGCTCAACGCCGAGCTGTCGCCGAAGTGGCCGGTCATCACCGAGAAGAAAGACGCGCCCGCGGATGCCGCCGATTGGGACGGCAAACCGAACAAGCTGCCGTACCTGGAGCGCTGACGCACCCGCCGCCCGGCCATGCCGGGCGGCCTCCCCGACCCAGGCTCGCATGGTGAGCCGGCAACCTGCTAGTTTGGGCAGATGCCAACCCTTCTTCCGAACCCAGGCCGGGCATGACGGTATCCGCACCGCCACGACTGCTCAGCCTGCCACCCGACGCCGACGTGCTGGCGTGGGCGGCATCCACGCTGGTGCAGCAGCACCGCGCAGCGCTGCCCGACCTCAGCCACATCACCCTGATCGTCCCCGCCGCCGCGCAGATTCCCCGTCTGCGCAAACTGCTGCTGGCGCAGGCCGGCGGTGCGCTACTCGGCCCGGCCATCACCACGCTCGGCGGCTTCGGCCGCGAACGCTCGAGCCGCGCGGCACTGTCGGCACTGGATTGCAAACTGCTGCTGGCGCAGGCGTTGCAGCGGCATCCCGACCTGTTCAGCGGCCAGGACCGCTGGGCGCTGGCCGATGCCCTGTTCGGCCTGTTCGAGGAACTCAGTGCCGCAACGCCCGAACTGGCCGATGACGTCGGCCGTTTCCTCGGACGTATCGAGCGCGGCTATGGCAGCGCACGCCTGGCGCAGATCTCGCAGGAGGCGCGTGCCGCGCACCTGCTGTGGCAGGCCTACCTGCACGACACCGGCCGGAGCAGTCCCGCCGTCGCTCATCTGCAGGCGCTGACCACGGCGCTGGCCACGCTCGCGCCGGATGAGCGGGTCTACCTGATCGGCCACGACCATTTCAGCGGCGCCGAAGCCCGCATCCTCAGGGACGCCCTGGCGCGTCAATCGTTGACCCTGTGGCTGCAGGGGCCGGACAGCGGCCGCGGCCGGCAGACCTTCGCGGCCCTGCTGCAGACCCTGGCAGTCGCCGAGCCCGTCGTCGCGTTCGAACGCGACCCTGCGCCCGACCCGCGCGCGCGAATCCTCGACGGCGCATTCGCCGACGATGGCCTCGACCTGCGCCAGCGCGCTGCCGCCATCGATGGCACCGTCCCCGGGCTGACGCTGGTGATCGCCGGCAGTCCCGAACACGAAGCCCGCGTGGTCGATCTGGCGGTGCGCCGTGCCCTGCTCGCGGGACAGCGGGACATCGCCGTCGTCACACAGGACCGGCGGCTGGCGCGTCGCCTGCGGGCATTGCTGGAGCGCGCGGGCGTGCCGCTGCAGGACGAAGGCGGCTGGGCCCTGTCGACCAGCGCCGCCGCCGCCAGTCTCGGTCACTGGCTCGACTGCTGCGAACAGGATTTTCCGTTCCGCGCCCTGCTCGATCTGCTCAAGTGCAGTTTCTTCGAGGGCCTCGACGCCGTCGGGATCGATCTGCTGGAAGGCCAGATCTACCAGCAGGGGATCCGTGGCGGTCTTGAACGCATGCAGGCGCTGGAGCACGCGCCGAAGCCCCTGCTGTCCGGCCTGCGTCGCGCCGCGAAGCTTTTGCCCGCCCGCCATGCGCCGGCACAACCCGGCCAGGTCTGGGCCAGCCACCTGATCCAGAGCCTGCAAACCCTGCCGCTCTGGGCGCAGTGGCAAACCGATACGGCCGGCATGGCGCTGGCGACGACACTGCTGGAACTGGAGGCGGCGCTGTCGCGCCAGGGCCTGCGGTTGCACTGGAGCGAGTTCCGCAGCCTGCTCGAGCGCACGCTCGAACAGGCGACCTTCACTCCGCAGGCCGCCGGTAGTCCGGTACGCCTGCTGACGCTGGAGCAGGCCCAGGGCCTGCGCTGCGAACGGCTGATCGTGGCGGGCGCCAGCGCCACACAATTTCCAGGCCGGCCCAGCGCCGAGCCGGTGTTCAACCACGGCGTCCGCGCCGAACTGGGCCTGTCGCACTGGCGCGAACGACTCGATATCCAGCTCGGCCGCTTCCGTGGGCTGCTGCACGCGGCGCCGGAGATCCTGTTCACCTGCGCACCGGACAACGAAGGCGAACCGGCGCAGCCCTGCCCGTGGCTGGAACTGCTGCAGACGCTGGGCATCGTGCAGGCCGACGATGCGCTGGCGCGGCTGGCCACGCGCCCGGAAGCGGAAATCGCACATGCGCAAGGCGCGCTGCCGGAAATCGCGCACAGGCCCTGCCCGCAGCTGCCCGATGCGCTGCTGCCCGGGAAATTGAGCGCCGGCCGTCACCAGTCGCTGATCGACTGCCCCTACCAGTTCTACGCCGGCAGCGGCCTGCAACTGCAAGCGCCGCGCGAACCCGATGAGCCTCCGGACCGGCGCGATTTCGGCAGCCGCGTCCATCTGATCATGCAGGCCTTCGAAACCCGGCAGGACGGTTTGCCGCCACCGTTCGCGCAGCCGGTCACCGCCGAAAACCGTGCGGCGGCAGCGCACAAGCTCGAAGAACTCGCACGCGCCGTCTTCGCCGACGATCTGCGCAACCGGGCGCTGGCGCGGTTCTGGCTGAGGGAGTTCCTCGATTTCATCCCCGACATCACATCGTGGCTGGCGGCACGCAGCACGACATGGCCACGGGCGCAGACGGAGCTGCGCCTGAAACGCGCATTGACTCCAGACCTGTTGCTGCACGGCACCGCCGATCGCGTCGAGAGCCGTGCCGATGGCGCCTGCTGCATCGTCGACTTCAAGAGTGGGGAGGCACCGAAGGGAAGCGACGTCGCCAGCGGCGAAGCGGTACAGGCCACGCACTACGCCCTGTCGGTCGAGCACTGCGTTCAGGTCGAATACTTCGTCATCAGCCGCAAGCGCAAGGCACCGGTCATCGTCGAAGGCGCCGCCCTGCAGCACGCACAGAACGGCGTGCGTGCGCGCCTGCTCGAAATCTTCTCGTCGCGCGCGGACGGGATCGCGCTGCCGGCCAACGGCAACGAAAAAACCTGCCAGTACTGCGACTACGCCGGCCTGTGCCGGCGCGGAGCCTGGCATGAGTAAGGCCCTCGACCCTGCGCGCAGCGCCAGCGTCTCGGCCTCCGCCGGCAGCGGCAAGACCTGGCTGCTGACCGCGCGCATCGTGCGCCTGCTGCTGGAAGGCGCAGCCGCGGACGGCATCCTGGCACTGACCTTCACCCGCAAGGCCGCGGCGGAAATGCGCAGTCGCGTCGAGGAACGCCTGCGCGATCTGGCGCTGGCCGACGACGCCACGCTCGATGCGCAACTGCGACAGCTCGGACTGTCACCCGACGCGGCACTGCGGCAACGCGCCCGCAGCCTCTACGAGGAATTGCTGTTCCACCCCTGGCCGTTGCGGGCCACCACCCTGCACGCGTTCTGCCAGGACCTGGTCGCGCGTTTCCCGCTGGAGACCGGCATCACGCCGGGCTTCGAGGTCGGCGACAACGACCACGAGTTCCTCGAGCGGGCCTGGCAACAGCTCCAGAAAAAACTGCTGGCCGACGCCGCCAGCCCCGTAACGCAGGCGCTGAACGATCTCATCGATGCCGGCGAAAGCGAGTATTCGCTGCGCAGCTGGGTGATGCAGTTCATGGAACTGCGCGGCGACTGGTGGGCGTATACCGAAAACCAGCCCGACCCCCTGGCCTACGCCATCGCCATGCTGGAGCAACACCTCGGCAGCGGCGATGACGATCCGCTGGCGCCGCTCGACAACGCCGCTTTCGGCGCCGAACTCGGCGTGTTCTGCGACGCGCTGGCGCGTGTCGGCAATATCGGCACATACATTCGCGCCGAGAACCTGCTGCCTGCGCAATCGCAGTCGGGCGCCGAGCGCCTGCAGACCCTGCTGGACGGCCTGTTCACCGGCAAGGGCGACCCCTACAAGTTCAAACCCGGCAAGGACGCCTTGAAAATCCTCGGCGCGCCTGCCGTGCAGCGCATGAGCGAAGCGTTCAACGCCCTGACCGAGCGCGTGCAGCAAGTGCAGGTTGCGCTGCTGCGATCCGGCGCCCTGCACCGCAACCGGGCGGCGCTGACGCTGGGCGTTGCGGCGCTGGACGAACTCGAGGCCGTGTTTCGTACGCACAACCGCACCGGCTTCACCGACCTCGAGTGGCGCGCCTGTCGCCTGCTCGGCGATGCCGACGCCGGCGCCTGGGTGCAGTACAAGCTCGACCAGCGCGTGGAGCATCTGCTGCTGGATGAATTCCAGGACACCAACCCGACGCAGTGGCGGTTGCTGCACCCCCTGCTGGCGGAAATGGCCGCCGGCGATGCCGGCCGCTCGCGCAGCCTGTTCATCGTCGGCGACGCCAAGCAGAGCATCTACGGTTTCCGCCGCGCCAATCCCGCGCTGCTGCCACGGGCGGCGCAGTGGATGCAGGAAAATCTCGGCGCGCACACCGAAGTCCTCGCCCGGTCGTATCGCTCGGCACCCGCCATCATCCACTGGGTGAATGCCCTGTTCAGCGCCGGGCAGCTACCGGATTTCCAGGATCATGAAACCGAGCGCAGCGGCTGGGGTCGTGTCGAGATCGCACCGCTGGTCGCGCCCGATGCCGAGGATGATGCCGACGAAATCCCGTTCCGCAATCCCCTGAGCCACGCCCGGCCCGATCCGGAGAATACCCGCGCGCTGCGCGAAGGCCGGCTGATCGCCGGGCGCATCAATGAACTGGTCGCGGCGCGCTGGGCGACCGATAGCGCCGACGCGCACGCCATCGGCTATGGCGACATCCTGATCCTGATCCGCAAGCGCACGCATCTGCAAGCGCTGGAGCAGGCGCTGACCGAGGCGGAGATTCCGTTCACCGGCGCGGCCCGCGGCACCCTGCTGCAGACCATCGAGTGTCGCGACCTGCTGGCGCTGCTGCGCTTCCTGCACTCGCCGATGCGCGATCTCGACCTGGCGCAGGTGCTGCGCTCGCCGATTTTCGGCATCGGCGACGATGCGCTGATGCAGTTGGCCGCGCGCGTCCATGCACAGGGTGGCAACTGGATCGCGGCGCTCGAGGCCGCCGGCAGCACGCCGTTGCTGGCGACGGCGCAGCGGCAGCTGGCCGAATGGCGCGCGCTGGCACGGCGCCTGCCGGTGCACGACCTGCTCGACCGGATCTGCAGCAGCGGCAATCTTGCGGCGCGCTACGAGTCGGCGCTGCCCTCGACCCAGGCGGCGCGCGTGCGTGGCAATCTCGACCGCTTCATCCAGCTCGCGCTGACCGCCGACAGCGGCCGCTATCCCTCGCTGTCGCGCTTCATCGCGGAACTTGAAGCCGCGCAGGACGACCGCAACGCGCCCGACGAGGCGCCGCCGCCCGCGCAGAGTGCGCAGGTCCGCATCATGACCATCCATGCCGCCAAGGGCCTCGAAGCGGCGGCGGTGTTCCTCGCGCAGTGCGGTCCGGTCCAGGACAAGGCGCACAGCGGCTGGCTGGTGGAGTGGCCGGCGGGAGACGACCGGCCCAGCCACTTCATGCTCGGCGCGGCCAGCGGCGCGCGGGATCAGCTCTCGCAGGCCCTGCTCGAACGCCGGCAGGCCCGCGAAACCGCCGAACAGATGAACCTGCTCTACGTCGCGGTCACCCGTGCGCGGCAATTCCTGCACATCTCCGGGTTTGCGCACAGAAGAGCCTCATCGGCGGGCTGCTGGCACGAGCTGGCCGGCCAGGCGTTCGATGCCCTGCCCGGCTGCACGCAGGAAGAAACGCGGCGCGTCTACGCATCCGGCGAACCGTCTCCTGCGCTGCGAGCCCCGGAGACGCCCGCGGCGCCGTCGCCGGACCCGCGCCTGCGCCAGGCGATCGACCTGTCGTCTGTGGGCACCACCCGCCCGAGCGGCGAGGCGGCCGTGCAAGATGCCGAGGCCACCGACCGCGGCAGCGCCATCCACTGGCTGATCGAGCAGCTTTGTCGCGGCGAGAATTCGCCCACGGCGGCGCGGCTTGCGGCCCGCCTGCAGAAAACGCCCGATGCCGAAGAATTCGCGCAATGGCTGGACGAGGCGCGTGCCCTGATCGCCGCGCCGGAGCTGGCCACGTTCTTCGATCGCACGCGCATCCGGCGTGCATGGAACGAGGTCCCGATCAGCCACGGCCGGATGCACGGCGCGATCGACCGCCTTGTCGACGACGGCACGACGCTCTGGGTGCTGGACTACAAGACCCACCGCCAGCCCGACGCCGGCTCGTTGCTGGCCGAGTACCGGGGCCAGTTGCTCGCCTACCGCGAAGGCGTGCGCCAGCTCTGGCCCGGCCGCCCGGTCCGCGCCGGACTGGTGCTGACGCAGACGCGGCAGTGGCTGGAACTGC
>DATMTG010000165.1:0-9554 GCA_035565075.1 Stenotrophobium sp. | reverse complement strand
ATCCATCCGCGACAGCGGGTGCCTCGAAAATGCAGAAAATCCAGCTCAAGATTCTCCACCCGCGCGCCCAAGCGCCCGCCTACGCCACCGAGGGCTCCGCCGGCCTCGACCTGCGCGTGGTCGCCGACGCCGCGCAGACCCTGGAACCCGGCCAGACCACGCTGCTCAAGACCGGCCTCGCGATCTACATTGCCGATCCACACCTTGCTGCGGTGATCCTGCCGCGCTCCGGTCTAGGCCATAAACATGGCATCGTGCTCGGCAACCTGGTCGGCCTGATCGACTCCGATTACCAGGGCGAGCTGATGGTGAGCTGCTGGAACCGCGGCCAGACCGCGTTCACCATCAATCCTGGCGAGCGCATCGCGCAGCTGGTGTTCGTGCCGGTGGTGCGCGCCGATTTTGAAATGGTCACAGATTTCCATGCCAGCGCGCGCGGCACTGGCGGCTTCGGCAGTACCGGAAAACACTGATGAGGACGCAGGCCATGGCGCTCGACCTTTCCAACGCCCAGAACATCGCCAAGGTGCTGACCGAGGCGCTGCCTTACATCCGCCGCTTCTCCGGCAAGACCATCGTCGTCAAATACGGTGGCAACGCCATGTCCGGCGATGAACTGATCGCCGGGTTTGCGCGCGACATCGTGCTAATGAAGCTGGTCGGCATGAACCCGGTCGTCGTCCACGGTGGCGGCCCGCAGATTGGCGCGCACCTGGAAAAGCTCGGCAAGCAGAGCCAGTTCATCGACGGCATGCGCGTCACCGACGCCGAGACCATGGACGTGGTCGAAATGATGCTCGGCGGCCTGGTCAATAAAGCCATCGTCAGCCAGATCAACCAGCAGGGCGGCCGTGCGGTCGGGCTCACCGGCAAGGACGGCGGCCTGATCCGCGCGCGCAAGATGCTGATGAACGACAAGGCCGGCGACGCTGTCGATCTCGGCCAGGTCGGCGAAGTCGAGAAGATCGATCCGCGCGTGGTCGCACACCTGGAACAGGGCGGCTTCATTCCGGTGATCGCACCGGTCGGCGTCGGCGCCGACGGCCAGGCCTACAACATCAATGCCGACCTCGTCGCCGGCAAGCTGGCCTCGGTGCTGCAGGCCGAGAAGCTGATGCTGCTGACCAACACCCGCGGCGTGCTCGACAAGGGCGGCAACATTCTCACCGGGCTGTCGGTCGGCCAGGTGCAGGCCCTGATCGCCGACGGCACCATCCACGGCGGCATGCTGCCGAAGATCCGCTGCGCGCTCGAGGCCGTGAACAGCGGCGTGAAATCGGCGCACATCATCGACGGCCAGCTCGATCACTCGGTGCTGCTGGAACTGTTCACCGACGCCGGCATCGGCACGCTGATCAAGGGCTGACTAGCGGGCTGAATCCGCAGCGCCTTGCTTGAGCTGCTGGTAGCGCACGATATCGGCGGCAAACTTGGCTGCGGTCTGCTCGCGCTCTGCGTTCAACTGGTCCTCGGCATTCTGGCCATCGATTTCCGATTTCTGGAACTTGGCGATCTGCTTGAGCAGGCCGGGATTCGGCTGTTTGCCGGCCGAGGTGATGCTGTCGCGCTGCTGTAGCAGGCCCTTCAGGGTATCGCGGCTGTCGCTCACCGATTTCCGCACGAGATTCAGGCGGCCTTCGATCGCCTGGATCCGCAGGTCGCGCGCGGCCTTGATGTCGTCGACGCTGTTGTAGGTCCCGATCAGGAAACGGTCGTACGCGGCCTGCTGCTCGGCGGCCTGCTGCGCGGCTTTCTGCTCGGCCGCGCGCTTTTCGTCCTGCGCGATCTCCTCCGGGGTTTTCTGCCGCGCCTCGGTGTCGACGACGATGCCCTGCGAATTCACCACATCGCGCTGCACCTTGGCGTACTGCGGCGGCACCTGGTCGCCACAGGCGCGGTTGCCCTGCTCGTCGGTCCAGCACTGGATTTTCGCCCAGGACGCCAGCGGCAGCAGCAGGCCGGTGCAGAGCAGGAAAATAGCGATGCGCATGACAGGATCCTCTGAAGCCGTTTCGATGATTTTAAGACACGCCACCTAAGCGTAGCGAGCGATGGCAGCTGGCTCAAGGGAGGATTCCGGGCACCGCCCTTGAGCCGAATGTCGAGCGCAGCAGCTTAGACGCCGTAGCGTGCCTGGTAATCGCGCATCGCGGTGAGGGTGGCGGCATCGGCATCCTGCGCCGACAGGTATTGCAGGACCTCCCGCACCGTCACCAGCGGGATCACGCGGATGCCGGTTTCGCGCGACATTTCCGCCACCGCAGACTTTCCGTTCGGTCCGATTTCCTGGCGGTCCAGCGCGATCACGGCCGCAACCGGATGGGCGCCGGCCGCACGCAGCAGCGCCACCGCCTCGCGCAGCGCGGTGCCGGCGGTGAGAACATCGTCCACGATCACCACCCGGCCGGCCGCCGGAGCGCCGACCAGCGTGCCGCCCTCGCCGTGATCCTTGGCCTCCTTGCGGTTGTAGGCGTAGGGCACGTCGCGCACGGCGGCGCCCGTCGCCGGATCGGCCAGCGCGATGCTGACGGCGGCAGCCAGCGGTATGCCCTTGTAGGCCGGGCCGAACAGCATGTCGTATTCAAGCCCGGATGCCGCCAGCGCCTGCGCATAGGCCTGCCCCAGCTGACGCATGGCGCTGCCGCTGCTGATCTTGCCGAGGTTGAAGAAATACGGACTGACGCGGCCGGACTTGAGCGTGAACTGGCCGAAGCGCAGCACCTCGTGCTTCAGCGCGAGTTCGAGGAATGCGGTCTGGTAAGCGTGCATGGGCGTGGGGACGGTGGCGTGAGCCGTTATGATAGCGGCTTACGCCCGGGAGACCCCATGCGCATCATCTCCATCAACACCAACGGCATCCGCTCGGCGGCCCGCAAGGGCCTGTTCGCGTGGCTGCCGCGGCAGCAGGCGGATTTCGTCTGCATCCAGGAAACCAAGGCGCAGATCGCCGACCTGCAGGGCGACGGGGATTTTTTCCCGCAGGGCTGGCACGCTCATTTCCGCGACGCCCGGAAAAAAGGCTACGCCGGTGTCGCGGTCTATTCGCGGCAGGCGCCGGACGCCGTGCTGACCGAACTGGGCAACGACGAGTTCGACGCCGAAGGCCGCTACCTGGAATTGCGCCACGGCAACCTGTCGGTGGTGTCGCTGTACCTGCCCTCCGGCTCCGCCGGACCGGAGCGGCAGGCCAGCAAGGACCGCTTCCTCGAATTCTTCCTGCCCAGGCTGCGTGAGTGGCGCTCCAGCGGCCGCGACTACGTGATCTGCGGCGACTGGAACATCGCGCATCGCAACATCGATCTCAAGAACTGGAAATCGAACCAGAAAAACTCCGGCTTCCTGCCGCACGAACGCGCCTGGCTGGACACGGTGTTCGATGAAGTGGGCTGGGTCGACGGCTATCGCGCGCTGCACCCAGATACCGAAGGCGAGGCCTACACCTGGTGGAGCAACCGCGGCAATGCCTACGCCAACAACGTCGGGTGGCGCATCGATTACCAGGTCGTCACGCCGTCGATGAAGGACAGGATCGAATCCGCGCAGGTCTACAAGGACGAAAAATTCTCCGACCACGCGCCGCTGATCCTGGATTACCGCGCTTGAGCCGCAACGCCCCGACCGTGCAGGCCGGCTGGAAAGACACGCTGGCGATCTACACGCAGCCGCGCGTGCTCGGCATGCTGTTCCTCGGCTTCTCCGCCGGCCTGCCGTTCCTGCTGGTGTTCTCGACGCTCTCGGCCTGGCTGACGCAGGCGGGCGTGAGCCGCACCGCCATCGGCTATTTCAGCTGGGTCGGCGTGACTTACTCGATCAAGTTTTTCTGGTCGCCGGTGGTCGATCGTCTGCGCATCCCGCTGCTGACACGATGGCTGGGGCGACGCCGCAGCTGGATGCTGCTGGCGCAGGCGGGCATCGTCACCGGGCTGGTCCTGCTCGCGCAGACCGATCCAGCGCATCAGCTCGAACGCGTCGCGCTGCTGGCGGTGTTCGTCGCGTTCAGCGCCGCAACCCAGGATATCTCGGTGGACGCCTACCGCATCGAGGCCGTCAAGAGCGAGCTGCAGGGCGCGATGGCGGCGACCTATCAACTCGGCTACCGGCTGGCGCTGATCATGGCCGGGGCCGGCGCATTGTTCATCGCCAGCGCCTCCGGCTGGCAGCAGGCCTACCTGTCGATGGCGGCCTGCGTCGGCGTCGGCGTGCTGACGGTGCTGTGCATCGCCGAACCGGAGGCGCACACCAGCCGCCAGACGCAGATGCAGGAACAGCGCGTGATCGATTTCATCGAGCGCTCGGCGCACTGGCCCGATACGCTGCGGAAGATCGCGGCCTGGCTGATCGGCGCGGTGGTCTGCCCGTTCGTGGATTTCTTCAGCCGCAACGGCCTGCGCGCGGCGCTGACCATCCTGCTGTTCGTCAGTCTCTACCGCGTCACCGACATCGCCATGGGCGTGATGGCCAATCCGTTCTACCTCGACCTGGGCTTCTCGCTCGACCAGATCGCCAGCGTCGCCAAGATTTTCGGCGTGCTGATGACCATGATCGGCGCCATCGTCGGCGGCCTGCTGGTGGCGCGGCTCGGCATCCTGCGCGCGCTGGTGATCGGCGCGCTGCTGGTGATGTTCGCCAACTTCGTGTTCGCCTGGATCGCCGGCATCCACCCCGGCATCACCGGCCTGGCGCTGGCGATCAGCGTCGACAACCTCGGCGGCGGCATCGCCGGCTCGGCGTTCATCGCCTACCTGTCGAGCCTCACCAACACCGCCTACACCGCGACGCAGTACGCGCTGTTTTCGTCGATCTGGGCGCTGCCGGGCAAGCTCATCGGCGGTTTTTCCGGCGTGATCGTCGATGCGCTCGGCTACCCGCTGTTCTTTGTCTACACCGCACTGCTGACCATTCCCGGACTGCTGCTGGCGCGTCACCTCATGCGGCGGCAGAATCAGGTCACGGCATCCCAGCGCGAGGAGAATCCACCGCCATGAACCTGATCGTCGAGAACGATGCGGCGCTTGCCACCGAGGAACAGCGCTCAACATTGCTGATCGCCTACGTACTGCACATCATCGGGCCGTTCACCGCCTTCCTGCTCAACGTCGCGGGACTGATCCTGAACCACATCAAGGCGGCGACCACGACCAACCACTTCATCCGCAGCCATCACTCGTGGATGCTGCGCACGTTCTGGTGGAGCCTGTTGTGGTCGATCATCAGCGGCGTGCTGTGCCTGATCGTGATCGGCTACCTGGGCCTGCTGGCGGTCGGCATCTGGTGGGTCTACCGCGTCGTGCGCGGGCTGATCAATTATTCCGAGCGGGTTCCGATGCCCGCATAGGGAAACTCACGCGGCTTCGCGGAACGTATCGACCTTCTGCAACCTGCGGAACACTTCGGCGAAACGCTGCCCGATTTCGTTGCCGGACGGCACGTCCCAGGCGCGGTGATACACCGGCAGGCTGAGCCGGTCGATGTTGTCGGCGCGGCCGGCGTGCTGTGCGCCGAGCAGTTTCAGGTGCTTGATGATGCGATCGTTCTCGGAGTGCACGTCGTAATAGAACGTGCGGATGCCGTGGGCATGCGCGGTCAGGTGCAGGCAGGCCTGCAGCACGAAGCCGGCGCCGCGGCCCTGGTATTCGTCGGCAATCACGATTGCGACATCGGCCGCTTCCGGCTCGCCGTTGATGCGCACGTAACGGGCCAGGCCGATGCCCGGCTCATCGGGTTTCTCGAGATTGGCGGCGCCCCAGGCGCTGCGGTTATCCGGGTCGCGGGTGAGCACGTCGGCGATGCGCTCGTCGGTCAGCTCCTCCATGCCTTCGAGAAACCGGCGGCGGCGCGCCAGCGCCGACAGCCGCTTGTAGCCCTCGCGCAGGCGCGGTGCGTCCTGCGCCTGCAGCGGACGCACCAGTATCGGCGTGCCATCGTCGAGCGGATAGCTGAAGACCGGCGGCAGATGTGGCGTGGTGAAGGATCGAAGAAACATGCGGGCTCCTGATTTTGAACCGGGCCGTCGCTACTGCAGGTCCAGTGTGTCCAGTGGATTTTCCCAGCGTCCGGGGCGCGTCGCGAAGTCCTCGTCGGTCTGGGTATAGTCGTCGCTGACGATATCCAGGGCTCCGGAATAATCTTCCGGCGGCGCCGCGGGACGTGCCGCAAGCTCCAGCCAGCTGTCGAAGTCGATTTCCTCGAGCGTGCCGTCGAAATGCTGCACCAGGACGATTTCGGCCTGCGTGTCGACGCCGACGATTTCAAAGGGCTCCCCGTCGGTCTGGTACCAGCTGCCGACGGAAACATCACGTAACCACTCTGCCATTGCGCACCTCCGGCATCGCGGTGGAATAAATCCGCAATACGGTTTTGTTGTACGCCTGTTGCCGCGGAGCTTCAAGCCCCATGCGCCGGCGAACGGCGACAAGCCGCTGAAAAGCCGGGAAGTAGACCTGCCGGACCGGCCATGCGTTCGGAATTTTCCGACAAATGGAAACGCGGGCAGCGCTAGAGCCGCTGGCGTGCCCGCGATTCGCGCCGTTGTTGCATGAGCCTTTCGATCGCCGGCCTGAGGATCAGCATCATCGCGCTTTCCATCATCGGCCCGGGCACCACCAGGGTCTGCGGATGCGACTGGAAAGCGCCCTGCAAGCGCGAGATCAGCAGGTCGAAATTCGGCTGCAGCCGCGAGTGGTCGTTGTAGTGCACCACCACCAGGCTTTCTTCGGGTTTTGGAATCTCGCGCACCACGAATGGATTGCTAGTGTCGACCAAAGGCACGCGCTGGAAGTTGATGTCGGTATTCGAGAATTGCGGCGTGATGTGATTCACGTAGTCGGGCATGCGCCGCAGGATGGTGTTGGCCACCACCTCCGGCTCGTAGCCGCGCTCCTCGGTGTCGCGGCGCAGCTTCTGGATCCATTCGAGATTGATCACCGGCACCACGCCGATCAGCAGGTCCATGTGCTGCGCGATGTTGATCTCGTCGCCGACATAGCCGCCATGCAGGCCTTCGTAAAACAGGATGTCGGTGTCCGCCGGCAGCGGCGTCCATGGCGTGAACGTGCCGACCGGCTGCCCCAGCTCGATCGCCTCGGTTTCGGTATGCAGGTAACGGCGCGTCATGCCAGTGCCGTTTTCGCCGTAGTCGCGCAGCAGATGCTCCAGCCGGTCGAGCAGGTTGTTGCTGGCGCCGAAGAGCGAAAAATTTTCGCCGCGGATGCGCGCGCGCTGCATCGCCTTGCGCAGCTGTTCGCGGTCGTAGGCATGGAACGCGTCGCCTTCGACGAAGGCCGCATTCACGTCCAGCTCTGACGAAATCTGCGCAAACATGCGCAGCGCGGTGCTGGTGCCCGCGCCACTGGACCCGGTCACGCCGACGATGGGGTGCTTGGCTGACATGGATCGACTCGTTTTCCCCGGTTTCAGACGTCCGCTGCCGTCATGCTGACATAACAGCCGGTTTCAAAAGCTCGACTAAAATTTTTCCGGTCGCCGGCGCACGCCGTCCTAGCGCCGGCGGTATTCCAGATCGTACACCGCATGTCCGAGCCGCTCGCCGCGCAGTTCGAAACGGGTCTTGGGCCGCGTCGCATGCCGCGGCACGTAGCGGCCATCATCCGCCACGTTGCGGAAATCCGGCGAGGCATTGAGCACCTCCAGCATCTGTTCCGCGTACGGCTGCCAGTCGGTCGCCAGCAGCAGCCGTCCCTGCGGGACCAGCTTGCGCGCCAGCAGCGCGACGAATTCCGGCTGCACCAGGCGCCGCTTGTTGTGACGCTTCTTGTGCCAGGGGTCCGGGAAATAAACCACGACTTCATGCAGGCTGGCGTCGCCGAGCCAGCGCTCCAGCACCTCGACCGCGTCGTGGCTGGCGGCACGCAGGTTGCCCAGCTGTTGCTTTTCGGCATTGAGCAGCAGGCGTCCGACGCCGGGCTGGTGGACTTCCACGCCGATGAAATCGTGCTGCGGCTCGGCTTGCGCGCGCGCCAGCAGGTGATCGCCGTTGCCGAAACCGATCTCCAGAACCACCGGGGCCTCGCGGCCGAACACCTGCGCCAGATCGTAAGCCTGCGTCGGCGCATCCAGCCCGTAACGCGGCCACAGGCGCGCCAGCGCCGCCTTCTGGGCATCGGTCATGCGGCCTTCGCGCCGCACGAACGAACGGATCCGGCGCTGCGCGGGCGACGGCAGACGGCTGACGGCTGACGGGCCCGGCTCGCTCAAGCGATCAACCCGTCGAGCGGCGACGACGCGCTGGCGTAGCGGCGACGCGGCATGCGGCCGGCGAGAAACGCCTCGCGTCCGGCCTCGATGGCTTTTTTCATCGCGCTCGCCATCAGCACCGGGTTGCGCGCCTGTGCGATGGCGGTATTCATCAGCACGCCGGCACAGCCCAGTTCCATGGCGATGGCCGCGTCCGACGCGGTGCCGACGCCGGCATCGACCAGGATCGGCACGCTGGCGTTTTCGACGATGGTCAGGATGTTGTAGCGGTTCTGGATGCCGAGCCCGGAGCCGATCGGCGCCGCCAGCGGCATCACCGCGACGCAGCCCATGTCCTCGAGGCGCTTGCAGATGATCGGATCGTCGCTGGTGTAAACCATCACCTCGAAACCGTCCTTCACCAGCAGCTCCGCGGCCTCGAGCGTCGCGGGCACGTCGGGATACAGCGTCCTGGCATCGCCCAGCACTTCGAGCTTGACCAGCTTGTGACCGTCGAGCAGTTCGCGCGCGAGGCGGCAGGTGCGCACCGCATCTTCGGCGGTGTAGCAGCCCGCGGTGTTGGGCAGGATGGTGTAACGCTCGGGTGGAATCACGTCGAGCAGGTTCGGCTCGTCCGGATGCTGGCCGATGTTGCTGCGGCGGATCGCCACCGTGACGATCTGCGCGCCGCTGGCCTCGATCGCCGCCCGCGTCTGCTCGAGGTCCTCGTACTTGCCGGTGCCGACCAGCAGACGCGAATGGTAGGTTTTTCCGGCGATGATCAGCGGATCGTGGGCAGGCGTCTGCATGGTAGTTTGCCGCTTATTGAAAACCCGGACATGGATATCCGGATCTTTTACATGGACGTAAACCTTGGAGCGGGTGAAGGGAATCGAACCCTCGTCAGTAGCTTGGGAAGCTACAGCTCTACCATTGAGCTACACCCGCACGGGCGGCAATTCTAAACGATGGCTGCGCGATGGACGAGTCCGCGCGCCGCAATCGGAAATCATTTACAGACTGCGCGGACGATCGCCGCTGCACGGCCGCTGCCGGCGCACCGTAAAATGCGCGGATGAACATCCAGCTCAACGGCACCCGCCGCGATCTGCCCGCCGGCAGCAGCCTCGCCGCGCTGATCGCGCAACTGCCGCTGGCCGGACGCCGCCTCGCGGTGGAGCGCAACGGCGAAATCGTGCCGCGCTCGCAATACGCGCAGGTGACGCTGGCCGAGGGCGACCGCATCGAAATCGTGCAGGCCATCGGTGGCGGTTAGTTCCAGTCGTCGCGCCGTCGCAATCGCGCGGTTTCACGCCACCCGCTCTCGCCGCCATGACTGGAAATGTTGTTTTAATTTAATT
>DATMTG010000164.1:0-17485 GCA_035565075.1 Stenotrophobium sp. | reverse complement strand
GTGCAGAAGCTGCAATCCCTATTGGGCGTCAAGGCCTTCGAGATCCAGGGACGCAAGGCGATCCTGACGCCCACCGGACAACTGCTGTATCGCCGCGCGCGTGTATTGCTGGCCGAGGCCGGCGAGCTGGAGCAAACCGCGCGCGCGGTATCGTCCGGCTGGGAGGCCGAGATCGGCATCGCCGCCGACGTGGTGTTTCCGTCGTGGCTGATGGTCGAATGTCTCGCCAGGTTTGGTCTCGAGAGTCCGCATACCCGCATCGAGGTCTACGAATCGGTGCTCAGCGGCACTGCCGAACTGCTGCTGCAAGGGCGCGTGCAAATCGCCATCGCCTCGTCGGTGCCGGCCGGGTTTATCGGCGACTCGCTGATGCGGATGCGCTTTGTCGCGGCCGCGCATCCCGATCATCCGCTGCACAAACTGGGCCGGCCGCTGACCGCACGTGATTTGCGTGCGCATCGGCACCTGGTGGTGCGCGACACCGGCACCCGGCGCTCCGCCAGTGCGGTGTCGGTTGAAGTCGAACAGCGCTGGACGCTGAGCCATATGTCGACGTCGATTCAGGCCGCGCGCATGGGCTATGGTTTTGCCTGGTACCCGGAATACCGCATCCTCGACGAGATCGCCGCCGGCACGCTCAAGCCGCTGCCGATGAAGGAAGGCGGCGACCGCTACGCCGAGCTGTACCTGATCCTCGCCGACCCCGAGGCCGCTGGCCCCGGCACGCGGCGGCTGGCGCAAATCCTGCGCGCTGCGGTCGCCGAGGGCTGCATCCGCGCGAAAGCGATGGAGCCCGCAGCGCCGGCCAGGCTGCCGCAAAAGTCAGTACGCGTAAAAAAGAAAAAGCCCCGCGGGTAACGGGGCTTCCGGGTTCAGACCATCAAGCGGCCGCGTGTGTTTCTTGCAGCGGCGCGCTTGATGACGGGTGATAGCGGTTGGCCCGGCCAATACTGGCGATATCGTTGAAGCGCACGCCCATTTCACGCATCACCTTGTGCGCCGTTGGTGCTGTCCACTGGCGGATGTAGAACGGCTCTTTCACCACGAAGTGATGGATTGCGTGAGTGCTGCCGAAGTTGAAGCAGAACAGATGGAACGGGGCCATCCACCAGATGTTGAGGACCTGGCATTGCTGCAGGATGTTCTTGTCCTCGATATCGCCGAAGTAATGCATGTTGCTACTGACGAAATGCAGGCAGAGCATGCGCAGCGCGTTGGGCGCCAGCCAGACCACCGCGAGAAAATCCACCACGTTCATGACCGGCGAGGCGATGGCGGGCCAAGGGATCGGATGGCCCAGGGCGGCGGCAATGTAGTTGGCGGCGTGGTAGAGGATGAAACCGTGCCACAACGTGTAGTAGATACGTCCCAGCGGCAGGTAGCCGAGCAACTGTTCGCGACCCAGCGCGCGCGCTTCCGCGGCGGATTTCGGGTTCTGCGCCTTGATGAACCGGCGCGCCATTTTCGCCATCTCCAGCGGACGCAGCCAGATCGACAGCATCTGGTCACTCATCATCAGCACGCGCTTGATCCCCCAGGGATGGCCGTTGGTGATGCCCTGTTCTTCGAGGTCGGTGCGCGTGCCGGAATGCTTGTGGTGGTGCAGGTGCATGCGCCGGCGCGTCCACGGGCTGATCGTGCTCGGCCGCGCCAGCCACACCAGCGCCAGCATCAGGTTGTGCGCCCAGGGTTTGTTGCGGAAATACATCAGGTGGATCAGGTCGTGTTCCAGTTCATGCGTGAACGAGGCGAAAACCGCTGCGAGCGGCACACAGACATACCAGGCGATCAGGCCGTAGTCATAGAGTGCGGCCGTGGCGATCATGCCCAGCAGCGCGCCGGCGAGGATCAGCGCGCCGATCAGGTTCTGGCGCAGCAGGAACGGGTGGCGTTGGCGCAGGTCCACGCCGGCCTGTATCACCACGGCCTTGATGTGCTCGGTTTTCTGGGAATCGGTAAGCGTCGAACTTGCCAATGAAGCCTCCATCGCGACATCCTCTGTGGAATTCATGAAAGACAGTCTAGGAAAGCGCGATGCCGCTGACTTGGCCGTAGCCGCCAATCGCTTGACCGGACGCGCAGCCCGACACCGATGAACCACCAGACGACCGCACTGACCAGCTGGGCCAAGGCCATCCGCAAGGCGCTGGATGCCACCGGTATCGACAGCGCGCGGCTGTTCGCCGAGGCCGGGCTGGATATCGCCGCACTCGCAGACCCCAACGCACGCTATTCCGTTGCGGGGACGACCCGGCTATGGCGGCTCGCGGTCGCCGCCACGGCTGATGAAGCTTTTGGCCTCACGGTGGCGCGTCACGTCAATCAGACCACCTTTCATGCGCTCGGTTATTCGTTGAACGCAAGCACCACGTTGCGTGAAGCCTTCGAGCGCATGCTGCGTTATTTCCGTCTGGTGACCGACGCCGCCGATCTGGCTTTTGAACCGGATGGCGAGCGCTACCTTTTCGTTATCCGTACGCAGGGGCAAGGCGCAGAGCCGGCACCGGAAGCGGTCGACGCCTTCGCGTTCCTGGTAACGCGCTTATGCCGCGGCCTCTACCGCCGCGAATTCTCGCCGCTGGAGGTCGCCCTGCAGCGTGCGGCACCGCGAAATATCGCCGCGTTCGAGCGCGCCTTCCGTGCGCCGCTGAGTTTCGGCGCCAAACGGAATGCACTCTGGTTCGCGCGCGAGGTGTTCGAGCAGAAGCTGGAAGGCGCCAATCCGGAACTGGCGCGGCACAACGACGAGATCGCGGTGCGCTACCTGGCGCAGATGCAAACGCAGAATCTGCGCGCGCGCGTGCACGCGGTGCTGATCGAGCAGTTGCCGCTGGGCGAGCCGTCGCAGGAAAGGACCGCAGCGGCGCTGCATCTCAGCGTACGCAATTTCCAGCGCAAGCTGGCGGAGGAGGGCGCCTCGTACTCCGAGCTGCTCAACGACACGCGTCGCGATCTGGCGCTGTCGTATATCCGCGACCCCGGCTACAGCCTCGGCGAGATCACTTACCTGCTGGGTTTCTCGGATGCCAGCAGTTTTACCCGGGCATTCCGGCGCTGGACCGGGCAGTCGCCGAGTACATACCGCAAGCAGTGAAGCCGGCTGAGAGAATGCTTTCCTGCCTGGTCTCACTAGCCCCCTTTCTGGTCGCGATAGCCCTTAACTGCAAAACGGTCATGGTCTGGATTGCAGGCCTGAAGTCACAGGGAAACTCATGAAATCGATGATACGCAACACGCTGCTGGTCTTCGCCTTGCTGCTGTCTGCCTGTGGCAGTTCAGTATCCTTGAACGGCGATGCCGCAAAATCGGCGGCCACTCTGCCACTCAATCACGCGGGTCGTTGGGTGACCGACGCACAGGGACGCGTGGTGATCCTGCACGGCATCAACATGGTCTACAAGCGTCCGCCGTATGCGCCGGACGCCATCGGCTTCGGCGAGGATGACGCCGCGTTCCTGGCCGCCGAGGGCTACAACAGCGTGCGTCTCGGCCTGATCTACAAGGCGGTCGAACCACAGCCCGGCGTCTACGACGATGGCTACATCGCGCGCATCAAGGCGACGGCCGACACACTGGCGCGGCACGGCATCGTCTCGCTGCTCGACTTTCACCAGGACCTGTACAACGAAAAATTCAGCGGCGAGGGCTTTCCCGACTGGGCGGTGGAGGACGACGGCCTGCCGAACCAACCGCAGACCCAGTTCACGCTGGATTATTTCCTGATCCCCGGACTGAATCGCGCATTCGATCATTTCTGGAACAACGATCCGGCAGGCGACGGCATCGGCCTGCAGGATCACTACGCCGCGGCCTGGCGCCATGTTGCCGAGCAATTCAAGGGCGACACCGCGGTGCTGGGCTATGACCTGTTCAACGAGCCCTGGCCCGGCACGCAGTACGCGACCTGCGTGGTGCCGCTGGCGGGCTGCCCGATCTTCGACGCCAGCCTCGCGCGGTTCACCGAGCGCACGGTCTCGGCGATCCGCCAGGTCGATCCGGTTGGACTGGTGTGGTACGAACCCAACGTGATTTTCAACAATGGCGTGCAGACCGACATCGGCGATATCGGCGACGCCCATGCCGGATTCTCGTTCCACGATTACTGCCTGCAGGAGCCGTTCACCGGCAGCAACACCGCCTGCGACACCTTCGACGACCTGGTGTTCAACAATTCCGAGAGCCATATCGCCGGTACCGGCGACGCGGTGCTGATGACCGAGTTCGGGGCCAGCGACGATCTGTCCAACATCGAAGCGATGGTGGATCGCGCTGACCGTCACATGATCGGCTGGCTTGAGTGGCATTACTGCGGCTGCAACGACCCGACCACCACCGGCGAGGGCGACACTCAAGCTATCGTGCTCGACCCGGCCAAGCCGCCGGTGGGCGACAACCTCAAGGCCGCAAAGCTGGCGGTGTTGTCGCGACCGTATCCGCAGGCGATTGCCGGCGTTCCCAAAAGCTATGGCTTCGATGCGGGCAGCGGCATATTCTCGCTGGACTACCTGACGCTGCATGCCGACGGCAGCGGCGATTTTCCGGCGGGTTCGCAGACCGTGATCGTCCTGCCGGCGCGCCAGTATCCGTCGGGGTATGCGGTCACGGTGCGCGGTGCGCGCATCGTTTCGGCGCCGGGCGCCATGCACCTGTTGCTGGCGTCCTGTGCCAATGTCGGCGAGGTGACCGTCAGCGTCGGCCGGACCGGCAGCAGCAGCGCGACTTGCGACGCAGGCGACTGAAACCGATCCGTGAGTGGATGGCTTCTGCGGACGATGCCGCCTCGATTATCCGAGTCCGGCGGCCTGCGCGAGCAGTAGCAATCCTGTTCCGACCATGACAAATCCGATGGCTCGCGCGATGCGTGCGCCAGCCGCTGCGAGACGCTCGACGGTGATGGCCGCCGTCACCAACGCCATCGCGCGCAGGTCCATGACGCCGATGACCAGGAGAGTCGCGGTCGGGCCGGAACAGCAGCAGAGACAGTGGCGGCCGAGACGCAGGCCGTGTCGCCAGGCCGCAGCGGCATCGGCCGGCAATGCAGAGCGCCGCGGCGACTCCCGGCAGCAGGCGAGATGATGAGCCTTCCACCCGGTGAACTGCACAGCGCCGGCGATGAGAACAATCGCGCCGGCCGCCATCGGCACGGCGCGCGCCAGCAGGGGCTGTTGCATCTCGACCGCTGCCAGCGCCACCCCTAGCGGAAAGACCGCCATGCCGCACGCTGTCCACACCCAGAAGTAGCCCACGCCCACCAGCGCGGACAGCCAGCCCGGGCGCGATCCATCGCTCATGCCAACGGCTTGGCGGTAACGCCACAGCATCGGCATCAACGATGGCAGCATCATCGCCAGCATCATCGCGATCCACATTCCCATAAACGTCGCTGCGGCACCCGGCCAGCCCTGCCCGGGCATCCGCATCCAGGTCATCGACATCGTCCAGCCGCCGGGCATCGGCATACCGCCCATTGCCGACATCGACGCGCTCCATGCGATCGTTGCCCCGGCGCTGGCGGCGAACAGCAGAGTTGAGGCGCCGAAGAAGGCCCGCTCTGAAGTTCTTCCGGTAAGCATTGGGTTGTTATATGTGTGTGTCAGCGTTTGCCGTACATGTCGTGATGGCGCCACCACGGGCCGTTCTCGTTGCGCCCAAGCGGTGCGCGGTCGAGCCAGGCGTACATGCCCCAGAGGCCGTCGAGGCCGCGTGCGTAGGTGGAATAGGTGTGATGGACGACGCCATCCCTGAGGGCGAACGCACTCATGCCCGGATGCTCGCGCAGATAACGGGCGGTGCTGGTGCCGGACATTGCCGCGTGTTCTACCTGCGGCGCGGTTTCATCGATCGGCGGACGTGCATTGCGCCGGAAGTTGTATTCGGTGGTTCCCTGGCGCTGCGCCTCGGGGGTGAAGGAGACATTGAAATCGAAGTTGAAGTCGCTGTCGTGCGCCGACGCCCAGGGAAACGTCCAGCCCATGCGCCGCTTGAAGGCCTGCAGTCTGTCCAGCGGTGCCCGCGACACCGCCATCAGGGTGACGTCGTGGTGTGCCAGGTGAACGGCGAAGCCGTTGAAGCCGTCCGCGATGGCCGAGCAGGACGGACATCCCGCCGTGTAGTCGGGACCGAACATGAAGTGATAGACGAGCAGCTGCGAACGTCCCTGGAACAGGTCCGCGAGTGTCGCGCTGCCTGCATCCGTCTCGAAGCGATAGGTCTTGTCGACGCGCACCCACGGCAGTTCCTGGCGCTGCCGCGCCAGCTCATCGCCGCGTCGCGTGTGCTCTTTCTCGGCCTTGAGCAGTTCAATCCGTGCCGCCAGCCACTCTTCGCGTGTCTTGATCGTGTGCTTGGTCATTGTGTCTCTCCTGGGTTGCTTGTCGGGTTGGAACTCAGGCCGCGAGTGGTGTGTTGCGCGCATAGCCGGCCAACTGGTTGCGCAGGGCGGCCTCGAATGCCGGCCGCGCCTCGCAGCGTTTGACGTAGGCCTCGAGTACGGGAAATCCGGCAACAATGTCCGTGTGCCGGATGAACCGCAGCACGGTGGTCATCAGGATGTCTGCGGCGGTGAAGTCGCCCAGCAGGTATTGGCGGCCGTCGAGCCAGGCGGACAGGGCGTGCAGGCGTGTCATCACATCATCGACCGCGCCCGGGCGGCGCAGCCTTGCCCATTCTTCCCCGGGGTGGAGCTGGTCCAGCACAAACAGGTCCCACAACGGAGGCTCCACGGTATTGAGCGCAGCAAACATCCAGCTCAGGGTTTCGTGGCGCCGGTCAGCGGGCATCAGCGTCGTGCACTGCTCGGCAATGGCGTGGACGATTGCGCCGGATTCGGTCAGTGTCTGTCCGCTGGATTCCAGGACCGGCACCAAGCCGAACGGATGCCTGTGCCGGTGGGCGGCCGAGCCGCGTTCCTCGATGCTGATGGTGCGGCTTGCGTAATCCAGTCCCGCCTCTTCGAGCGCCCAGCGGACCCGCAGGTCGCGCACCAGTCCCTGGGCAATGGGCGGAATCCAGGCAAAACCCCAGACCGTGATGTCCTTCATGTTCGTCGTCATCTCTGTCTCTCCATTGGTGCATCGTGAGGTGTGTTGGCAAGACCTGCGGAGCGGGTCTGGAGATAGATTAGGATTCGTCTTCGGCACGGCGGGAGTGACAAGTGTGGCGCGATTGATGAGGGCAGCCCGATGGACTCGCTGATCACCGCGGCGGCACGCGCGCTGGCAGCCGGCGATCCGCTGGGTGCGTTGCAGCGGGTTGCCCTGCGCGACGACGCACCGGCGCTGGCGCTGCGCGGCATCGCCATGGCGCAGCTCGGCGACCTGGTGCGCGCCAAGGCGCTCGTGCGCCGCGCAGCGCGGGCCTTTGGTCCGCGGGAGGCCGTGGCCCGCGCCCGTTGCGTGGTCACCGAGGCCGAGATCGCACTCGCCGCGCGCGACCTGGCATGGCCTGCCAAGGCGCTCGATGCCGCGCGGGCGGTGCTCGAACGGCACGGCGACCGGGTGAATGCCGCGCACGCGTCGATCCTCGCAGTCCGGCGGCTGCTCCTGATCGGGCAGCTCGACCAGGCCGGGTACCGGCGCGCCGCGCTCGATGCCGCGCAGCTGCCGCCGGCCTTGAGCGCCCTCAATGAGATGATCGCCGCGGGCATAGCGGTGCGACGCCTGCAGACCGCAGTGGCCCGGGCGGCGTTCACCCGGGCGGTGAATGCCGCGCGTCTTGCCGGGATCCCGGCGCTGATGACGGAGATCGAAAGCGCGGCTGCCGTCCTCGACACGCCTGCGGCGCGCCTGCTTGCAGGTGGCGAAGAACGGCTGCTCATGCTCGAAGACGTCGAAGCGCTGCGGGTGTCGGGGACGCTGGTCGTGGATGCCTGCCGGCACGTCGTGCACGAGAAGGGCCGGGTGATTGCGCTGGCACGGCGCCCGGTGCTGTTCGCACTCGCACGCGCGCTGGCCGGTGCCTGGCCCGCGGATGTGTCGAGGCACGCGCTCATCGCGCAGGCATTCCGGCAGAAGTCCGCCGACGAATCGCTGCGTGCACGCCTGCGGGTCGAGCTCGGCCGGCTGCGCACGCTGCTGCGGCCCGTGGCCGGGGTCCATGCGACCAGGCACGGATTTTCGCTGGTGCCGCTGCGTGCGTCCGGGGTCGTCGTGCTGGCGCCGCCGGTCGAGGGCGAGGATGCGGCGGTGCTGGCCTTGCTCGCCGACGGCGAGTCGTGGACGAGTTCGGCCCTGGCGCTGGCACTGGGGACCAGCCAGCGTACCGTGCAGCGGGCGCTCGATTCGCTGGCGGCGGCGGGACGGGTGCAGTCCTTTGGGCGTGCGCGCGCACGCCGCTGGACGTCGCCGCCGCTGCCCGGATTCACGACGACCTTGTTACTCCCCGCGCCGCTGCCGGGCGACTAGGATGGCCGGCATAACGGTGACGAGGACTGAAACATGAAACATTCAAAGGCTGAAATCGTTGGCGAGTACGGTCCCTTTGCCGACGCCGGCAAGGTGCATGGGGTCAGCTATGACGGGCACAGCGTCTGGTTTGCATCGGGAGACCGGCTGAATGCCATCGACCCGGCCAGTGGCCGGGCTCTGCGTTCGATGGCCATCGCCGCCGACGCCGGGACGGCCTTCGACGGTACGCACCTGTTCCAGATCGCAGAGGCCGGCATCCACAAGATCGACCCGCGGACCGGCCGTGTGCTGGCCACGATTCCGGCGCCGGGTGCTGGTGGCGATTCGGGACTGGCCTGGGCCGAGGGCACGCTCTGGGTGGGGCAGTACCGTGAACGCAAGATCCACCAGATCGACCCGGAGACCGGCAGGGTTCTCCGCACCCTCGAGTCCAAGCGTTTCGTCACCGGCGTGACCTGGGTCGATGGCGAACTCTGGCACGGCACCTGGGAAGGCGACGAGAGCGATCTGCGGCGGGTCGATCCGAAAACGGGGGAGGTCCTGGAGCGGCTCGATCTGCCGCCGGGCACTGCCGTGTCGGGGCTCGAGTCCGATGGCGGCGACCGGTTCTTCTGCGGCGGCGGCAACAGCGGCAAGCTGAGAGTCGTGCGCCGGCCCCGGCGCGCGGCCGCGGGTTCGTAGGGAATCGGTCCGCCGGCGGTTTGGCCGGAGCGCCGGCAGTCAGTGACTGCGGCCCGACGCCGGCGTGTGGCCGGTCCAGCGCTTGTAGGCGCGGGTGAAGGCGCTCTGCTCGGAGTAGCCGAGCAGGAAGGCGATGTCGACCAGGTCCAGCGTGTGATCGGCCAGGTAGCGTTCGGCCAGTTCGCGGCGCACCTCGTCGATCAGCTGCGTGAAGCTCAGGCCCGCGTCCTGCAGCTTGCGTTGCAGCGTGCGCGCGCTCAGATGAAGCGCAGTGGCGATGGCGCCCAGTTCGACTTCGCCTTCGCCCAGGCGCTTGGCGATCAGGCCGCGTGCGGCGGCAATGGCGTCGTTGCCGCGGCTCAAGGCCTGCATCTGGCGCTCGGCGAGCAGCTCCATCATCGCGCGCATCGTCGAGTCCGGCTGGATCAGCGGCTGTGACAGCCAGTCCTGCGGCATGACCAGACGGTAGCAATCTTGCGCGTAGCGCAGCGGGCATTTGAACACCCGCTGCTGCTCATCGAGGCCCGGTGGAGCGGGATAGTTGAAGTCGATGCGCAGCGGGCTGCTCTGGCGGCCGCTGATCCAGCGCGAGAACGTTACCAGTCCCGCGAGGTTGTATTCCGCCAGGTGGCGGTACTGCGCCGCGCCGGGATTCCAGCTCAGGCACAGTTCGCCGCCGCGCAGGGTTTCCTGCATCGGGCCGATGTCCAGTACCAGCGCGTGGTAGCGGCGCAGGCCGGTCAGTGCTTCGCCCAGGGTGGCGCAGTTCATCGCGACGTAACCCAGCGCGCCGTAGTGGCCGGGCCGGATCTGTTCGCCGGCGTGCAGGCCCAGCGCATCGTCGCCAAGCAGTTCCGCCGCGCGGTCGAACAGCGCCGCGCAAGCGCTCTCCGGCAGCCGCGCATCGCGATCGTCGAAATCGATGGGCTGGCCCTGCAGCAACTGCCCGGGCTCAAGGCCGCGCGCTTGCACATAGTCCAGCAGCCCGCGCAGGTAGACGAGCGAGGCGGAGTTGGCGTGCGCGGTCAAGGGGATTGGCATGTCGGGTCAAGAGTCTTGCGCCCAGCATGCCGAAAATGGCGCCGGTTGAACAAGGCCATGACGAGGAGATCTGGAAATGCACACGGCGATGGAGATGATCGAGGCGGTTTTTGGCGGCGGCGAAGTGGACTGGAAACAGGTGCTGCTGATCGGCATGTCGCCGGTGTTCGTGATCGCCTTCCTGATCGAGTACCGCGTGATGACCGGCTGCGGTCAGCGCCGGCAGTTCGACTGGCGCGACATCGCCGCCAATCTCGGCCTCGGCGCCAGCTACCAGGTGTTCGAGATCGTCGCGCATGCGCTGTTCGCGGGCGCGGCCGCGATCTGGTTCTGGCAACACCGGCTGTTCGACCTGCCGGTCAACGGCTGGACCCTCCTGCCGATCTTCATCGGCGTCGAGTTCTGCTACTACTGGTTTCATCGCACTTCGCATCGCGTGCGCTGGTTCTGGAGCGCGCACGTGGTGCATCACTCCAGCGAGCGCATGAACTTCACCACCGCGATGCGCCAGAGCCTGTTGTATTCGGTGACCGGCTGGTGGCTGTTCTTCATGCCGCTGGTGCTGCTGGGCGTGCCGCCGGCGGTGGTGTTCTTCCTCTACGCGGTGGACCTGTCCTACCAGTATTTCGTCCACACCGAGTCGGTCGGCAAGCTGCCGCGCTGGTTCGAGTACGTGTTCGACACACCATCGAATCATCGCGTGCACCACGGCCGCAATCCGGAATACATCGACAGGAATTATGGCGGTGTGCTGATCATCTTCGACCGTTGGTTCGGCACCTACGCCGAGGAACAGGCACCGGTGGAATACGGCATCACGCGCCAGGTGCACAGCCACAACGTGCTGACGCTGAACTTCCACGAGTTCATCGAGATGTGGCGCGACCTGCTGAGGCCGGGTCCGCTGGCGCTGCGTCTCAAGCACCTGTGGGCGCCGCCGGAGTGGACACGGGATGCTGCGGCGGCGCGGCCGGTTCGTGATCAAGCCGATTGCGTGGGTGCATAATCACGCAACTGACAGGCAGGGTGTCCGGGATGCAGACCATCGACTGGCTGGCGCACTACATGCTGATCGCCGCGATCCCGTATTTCCTGATCGCGATCGGCGTGGAGCTGTATGCGCTTAAACATTCGCCGCGGCTGGCGGGCCTGCGCGGTTACGAGTGGCGCGACTACTGGACCAGCATCACGCTGGGTATCATCAAGCTGGTGATGATGGCGATCTGCGGACTCTATGCCGTGCTGTTGTTCGCGTGGGTCTACCAACATCGGGTCTACACGCTGTCGCCGCTGAAAGGGTGGACCTGGCTGCTGCTGTTTTTCGCCGACGATTTCTGCTACTACGTTTACCATCGCGCCGCGCACCGCGTGCGGCTGTTCTGGACCGAGCACGTCAACCACCATTCCAGCGAGTATTACAACCTTGGCACCGCGTTGCGTCAGTCGACGCTGGAGCCGGCCTATGGTTTTATCTACTGGCTGCCACTGGCGTGGATCGGTTTTCATCCGGCGGCCATCGCGGTGCAGGCCGGTGTCAGCCTGCTGTACCAGTTCTGGATCCACACCGAGACCATCGGCCGCATGGGCTGGTTTGAAAAAGTGTTCAACACGCCCTCGCATCACCGTGTGCATCACGGCAGCAACGGCATCTACATCGACAGGAATTACGCAGGCATCCTGATCATCTGGGACAAGCTGTTCGGCACCTTTCAGGAAGAGCGCGACGACGTGCCGGTGAAATACGGCTTGGTCAGCAACATCAACACCTTCAATATTCCGACGGTGATTTTCCACGAGTTCGCCCACATGTGGCGCGAGGTCTGGCGCGCAAAAAAATGGTCGCACAAACTCGGCTGGGTTTTTCGCGGACCGGAGTGGTCGCCGGCCGGCATCAAGCTGCCGCCGGATCATCCGTACTGGCAGAAGCATCCCGACGCGCCACGCGCCGGATGAAGGACCAATTGCCCGTCGTCTGCCGTTGACCCGGGAGGGTTGCCGGCTGGGACGCGGTGCATCCGGTTTTGCGGCGACCGTCGTATTTCACCGCACATGCTCAAGCCTCTTTTACTGAAGATTTATGGCGTTTATGCGGCCTTGGCCTTTGTCGTGGTGGTGCTGCTGCTGTTCTGCCCGCTCCTGATTGCCGCGCCGACGCTACGGATACGGCGCACGATCGGCCGCATCACGGTACGGGCATGGCTGGCGGCGATTTTTGTGCCTTTACGCGTGCGCGGACTGGATCATCTGCCGCAGACGCCCTGTGTGGTGCTGTGCAACCACGCCAGCTATGTCGACGGCATCGTGCTGACCGCCGCACTGCCGGAAAATTTCACCTTCCTGGTGCAGCACGAGGCGCGGCAATGGCCTTATGTCGGATTGATCATCCGCCGCATGGGCGTGGCGTTCGTGAATCGCCATGCCGTGATGCCGGCGGCGCTGGCGCTGCGTCGATTGATCCGCGCGATCGACACCGGCGAATCCGTGGCGATCTTCCCGGAAGGTTCGTTCCGCAAGCCGCCGGGGCTGATGCATTTTTATGGCGGTGCCTTCGTGATCGCGGCAAAAACCGGCGTACCGGTGGTGCCGGCAGTGATGCGCGGCACACGGCGCATCCTGAGCGACGGCGAAATCCTGCCGCGGCCCGGCCGCATCGACATCAAGCTTTTCGCGCCGATCCGCGCCGCCGGCAAACAACGCAGGGATGCAGAACGGCTGGGCAACGAGGCCCGGCGCGTGATGCTGGAACATTGCGGTGAGATCGACGGCGAGGCCATGCGGCATGCCGGGCATGCCGGACACGACTGCATCGAAAACCCGATCGATGGCGTATACCGCGATATCGGGCTGCACGTGACGGGCAGCCCCGTGGATGCGAAGGAGTGAACGATGAGCCGCGAGGTATTCATCCTGGGCAGTTATCAGTCCGATTTTTCGCGCTGCTGGGCGCGCGAGGGCAAGGATATTTCCGACCTCTGCCGCGTGGCGATCGAAGGCGTCCTCGAGCACAGCCGGCTCGATCCCGGCGCGATCCAGTCGATCCACGTCGGCAATGCCTTCGCGGAATTGCAGCGCGGGCAGGCGCATCTGGGCGCGATGCCGGCCTCGGTCATGCCCGAGCTGATTGGCGTGCCCGCGATGCGGCACGAAGCGGCCTGCGCCTCCGGCTCCATCGCGGTGCTGGCGGCGATGGCCGAGATCGAGGCGGGACGTTACGACTGCGTGCTGGTGCTGGGCGTGGAGGAGGAACGCAACACCTCCGGCGACGAGGCTTCCGTCAACATGAACGCGGCGGCCTGGATCGGCCATGAGCCGATGCCGGGACGGTTCATGTGGCCGCAGGTGTTCGGTGCGCTCAGCCACGAATACGAGCGGCGCTACGGATTGGCGCCCAGCCTGCTCAGCCGGATTGCAAAAAACAATTATGACAATGCGCGCCGCAATCCGCGTGCGCAGACGCGCCAATGGCGTTTCGGCGCCGAAAGTTTCATGGATGACGACGCCGCCAATCCGCAGGTCGCACCCGGCGTGCGCCGCACGCAATGCACGCAGATCACCGACGGCGCCGCCGCCGTCATCCTGGCGTCGGGCGATTTTGCAGCGCGCCATGCCCGCGAGCGCGCGCTGGATTGCGCCGCCTTGCCGCGCATCCTCGGCTGGGGACATCGCACCGCCGATCTCGCGTTTCTGCCCAAGCTGGAGCGCAGCCGCGCGGGCGGGATGATGTTTCCGCAGGTGACGGACGCCGTCAACGATGCGCTGCGCCGTGCGAGATGCGCCGATATCCGCGCACTGGACGGCATCGAACTGCACGACTGTTTCGCGACCACCGAGCTGCTGCTGATCGAGCACGCCGGTCTGGCTGCACCCGGACAGGGTGGATGCCTATTCGACGACGGCGAGTTCGCCATCGATGGCCGCTTTCCGGTCAATCCTTCCGGCGGACTGATCGGCGGCGGGCATCCGGTCGGCGCCACCGGCGTCAGGATGCTGGCGGATGCCGCACGGCAGGTCACCCACGCGGCCGGCGAGTATCAGGTCGCGGGTGGGGCTGCCGGTGTGCGGCGCTTCGGCACGCTCAATGTCGGCGGCGCTTTCGGCACGGTGTGCAGCTTCGTGGTGGGCACGGATGGCTGATCTGTCGACCGGCAGGACAAGCGACGCGACGGCGTATAAAGCCGGGTTTCTTCGCGCTCGAGGCGTTGCGTCAGCAGAATGCCAGTCGGGTGAATCCTTGGGGCTGGCCAGCGACACGCCCACCACCCGCTACTTGCGCACAAACCGCTGACGCCGCGCAATGCTGTTTCATCCCGCGGCGAAATGGATACCCGGTGGCTGGATTCAGGCGTGGCTGGCGGCAAGCAACGGCGATGTCACGCCGGGATTGAGTTGCAGGTCGATCAGCAGCCGCTTGATCCGCAGGGAATGGCGCGCGTAGTCGCCGTTCTCGATCATCCACACCGCCTGCGACTGTTGTCCCTCCAGCATCATCCGGCGCACTCCGGTGATGCTGTCGCGGAATTGCGTGTATTCCGAACGCAGGCTGGCCAGCAGCGGATTCTGGCCGAGCGGACCGGATTCGGCGCCGGCCAGCCACTGCTGCAACGGACAGCGGTCGGCGCCATCGTGCGCGGCCAGGGTCGCCTGGCCGTCGCCACGGCGGATGAATTGCTCGAAATTCCTTTTCCAGATGACGTGCCGGTCGAGGACATCCGGCAGCGTCTCCGTGCCGGATTCCACGGCGGGTGCGACAGCGAGGCCGAGTTGGCGCATCCAGTGGCTGACTTTCATGTTTTGTTCCTTCGTGCGTATGGCCAGATGCTAGGGCTGCGCGGGCATCGCCGCCGCTCCGGCAATCGGCGCGATTGCGCCTTTCATCGAATGCGCAGCCCGGCCTGCGGCGAGCGGCATGTGAAAGCCGATGGATGGTTCAAACCGGCGGCGTCACCGGCACGACCTTGGCGATGGAGGGTCGGGTTCCGGCTGGCGCCAGATCTGCGGCTGCGGCTGCGGCGAAGCCGGGGCGATTTGTTCCGTGACAGGCTGCCGGCGATGTTTGACAATGGCCCGTCGGCCGTGGCGGATCGTCGCGGCTCCATGTGCAAGCGGGCGCATCTCCGGGGTTACCATGTCTCTCAAGATCGTTGGCGCAGGCTTCGGGCGTACCGGTACCGAGTCGCTGTATACGGCGCTGAATCAACTGGGCTTTCCCTGCTACCACATGTATGAGGTGCTCAGGAACAAGGCCAACAAGTCGCATCTCGGATTCTGGCTCGAGGTCGCCAATTCCCCAGCCGGCACGCCGCACGACTGGGAGCGGGTCTTTGCCCGGTACACCGCCGCCGTCGACAACCCGGCCTGCGTGGTCTGGCGCGAACTGCTGCTGCGCTACCCGGACGCCAAGGTCATACTGACCCTGCATCCCAAGGGTGCCGAGGCCTGGTACGACAGCACCATGGATACGATCTATTTCACCGAGAACACGTGGCAGTTCAAGGTGCTGAAAGCCTTGACGCCGTTTGGCCGGAAGTTCGGTGCCATGAGCCGCAAGCTGATCTGGCAGCGCGGCCACCAGGGCACGATGCCCGATCGGAAAAGCGCCATCGAGTACTACCAGCGGCACATCGAAACGATCAGGGCCGCGGTCCCGCCCGAGCGGCTGCTGGTCTTCACCGCCGATCAGGGTTGGGCGCCGCTGTGCCGGTTCATCGGCGTGCCGGTACCTGACGCGCCGTTTCCCAACGTCAACAGCCGTGCCGAGTTCCAGAAGATCAAGGGCGGCATGACCAGGGGCGCCTATGTCATTCTCGGGGTGATCGGGCTGCTGCTGGCGGGCCTGGCGATTGCAGCCATCCGCTTCGCGGGATGAGTGGCCGCAGGGTCCGTCTGCATCCGTCCCCGATTCAGGGACTCACGCCAGCCGACAGTGCAGCCTTGTCGACGATCACCACGCGCCCCTGACGCAGTGCAACCAGGCCGGCCGACTGCATCGCCTTCAGTTCGCGGTTGATGCTCTGGCGCGTTGCGCCGAGCATGCGGCCGAGGTCTTCCTGCGGCAGGCGCAGTGCGATCAGCGTGCCTTCGGGCGTGGCCTGGCCGTAGACGCGGGCGAGGTCGAGCAGGCGCTTGGCCAGACGCTGCGACAGCGGCAGCAGCAGGTTGTCCTCGATGTTGGCGATGGCCAGGCGCAGCTTCTCGCTGAGCACGCGCGCGAACGGGCGGTACCACTGCGGCTGGCGCTCGAGCAGCGCACGGAACTGCCGGGCGGGCAACAGCAGGATCTCGGTGTCGCCCACCGCGCGGGCGTGGACGGCGCGCGGGCGTTCGTCGAACAGCGACATCTCGCCGAACCAGTCGCCCGGCGCATACAGCGCGGCGAGCAGTTCACGGCCGTCGCTGCCGATCAGCTCGATGCGGATCAGTCCGCGGATGACGCCGTAGAGCCCTTCGGGCGCATCGCCGCGGGCGTAGAGCAGTTCGCCATCCTGCAGGTGCCGGCGGCGCGACAGCGTGGTCAGTTCGTGCAGCAGTTCCGGTGGCGCGTCGCGCAGCCACTGGCTGCTCCAGATCAGGTCGTCGCGGTCGTCGCTCATGGCCGGATTATGCAGCGGCGTGGTGCTGCGTGGGGAGGCTGCGGCAACGGCGAAGCCGCCGCAGCCTGAGGGCCGCGACGGCTAGCGGGTAGAGCGGCTCAGTGCGTGGGCGGGTGGATGCTGCCGGTGGTGACCAGGCGGCGGATTTTTTCCATCACGAACAACGGCCCGATCATCAGGAACTGGATGTCGTCCGCGAACGAGGGCTTGGCGCCTTCGACATGATGGCCGTAGAACTGCACCGCCCAGGCCGCCACCCAGATGCCGCCGCAGATCCAGCCCAGCGACAGGCCGTGCGACTGGATCGCGACGATGCCGGCGAAGCTCAGCAGCGACCACGCGGTGCCGGTGAGCAGGCTGCCGAACGACAGGCGCAGGTAGAAGGGCAGTCCGACCAGCACCGCGAACGCGGTGGCGAGGTTGAAGTAAGGCGCCGCGCCGGCCGGGACGAAAGGCAGGAAGCGCCCCACCGGCACCAGCCACATCAGCCCGAGCGTGGCGAAGAAGATCGCCGGCACGCAGACCATGTGAATCCACTGGTTGAGCGGGTTCTGGTGGCTTTCGGCGTAGGTGTCGAGAAACTGCTTGAGTGTGCGCATGGCGGCGATCCTCCTGATCGTAACGATTCGCTGTGGCGATCCGATGACGCCATGATGCCGCGGTCGCCGTTTCGGTGCTGTCGGCTGCGCGACACCTGCGCTAGGAAAAATAGCTCAGGCACGGCGTGGGCCCGGTGGACCACCCGCTGTGCCATGTTCCAGGAAAAAT
>DATMTG010000163.1:0-4975 GCA_035565075.1 Stenotrophobium sp. | reverse complement strand
TCGGCTACCGGCGCGGCCGCGCACATTCTCGTCGCCGCGCGTGCCGCGCGTCCAGACCGCAGGGCGCGCGGTGACGGCGGCCGCCATTCAAGGGGATAATGCCGCCCGTCTCTCACCAACCGTTCACGACAACCCGCCATGCCAAAACCCGATCCCGCGAAAAACGCGATGTGGAGCGGCCGCTTCAGCGAGTCGACGACCGCGCTGGTGGCTGCGTTTTCAGAATCGGTGAGCTACGACCAGCGGCTCTACCGCCAGGACATCGCCGGCAGCCAGGCACATGCGCGCATGCTGGCGAAGATCGGCGTGCTGGCCGCCGCCGATGCCGAGCGCATCATCAGCGGCCTCGACGCCGTGCGCGCTGAAATCGAGAGCGGCGCATTCGCCTGGAAGCCCGAACTCGAAGACGTCCACATGAATATCGAGTCGCGCCTGACCGAGCGCATCGGCGATGCCGGCAAACGCCTGCACACCGGCCGCAGCCGCAACGATCAGGTCGCCACCGATATCCGCCTCTACGTGCGCGACGTCATCGACGGCCTCGATACGCTGATCGCGCGCCTCGCCACCGGCCTGCTGGATCTGGCCGAACGCGAGGCCGACAGCGTCATGCCCGGTTTCACCCACCTGCAGATCGCACAGCCGGTGACCTTTGGCCACCACATGCTGGCGTGGCGCGAGCAACTGCTGCGCGACCGCGCGCGGCTCGCCGACTGCCGCAAGCGGCTCAACCTGCTGCCGCTGGGCAGCGCCGCGCTGGCCGGCACGGTATATCCGCTGGACCGGCATTTCGTCGCCGAGCAACTCGGCTTCGACGGCGTCACCGAGAATTCACTCGACGCCGTCAGCGACCGCGATTTCGCCATCGAATTCTGCGCCGCCGCCAGCCTGATCATGGTGCACCTGTCGCGCTGGAGCGAGGAACTGATCCTGTGGGCCTCGCCGATGTTCGGCTTCGTCGACCTGCCCGACCGCTTCTGCACCGGCAGCTCGATCATGCCGCAGAAGAAGAACCCCGACGTGCCGGAACTGGTGCGCGGCAAGACCGGCCGCGTGATCGGCGACCTCAACGCCCTGCTGGTGCTGATGAAAGGCCAGCCGCTGGCCTACAACCGCGACAACCAGGAAGACAAGCAGCCGCTGTTCGACGCCTGCGACACCGTCAGCATCTGCCTGCAGGTCTACGCCGAAATGGTGCCGCACATCGTCGTGCGGCGCGACGCCTGCCGTGCGGCCGCCGCCCGCGGCTTCTCCACCGCCACCGACCTCGCCGACTACCTGGTGGGCAAGGGCCTGCCGTTCCGCGACGCACACCACGCCGTCGGCGCTGCGGTCGGACTGGCCGCAAAGAAAAAATGCGATCTCAGCGCGCTGTCGCTCGAAGAACTGCGCAGCTTCTCGACGCTGGTCGAGAAAGACGTGTTCGATCACATCACGCTCGACGCCAGCGTCGCCGCGCGCAAAACGTATGGCGGCACCGCGCCTGAGCAGGTGCGCGCGGCCATTGCACGGGCGCGCGCCAGCACGCGCGCCTGAGTCGCGATCGTGTCCGCTGCGGCCCCCTCGACGGCCGCTGCGGCCCCTGCATGAGCCGCTGCATCACGGTAACCTAGGCCTTTGCGGCAGGGGGCCGCAGGCTGGCGCGAGCCAGTCCGATCCAGGGAGAGCGACGATGGGGCGTTTCAGATCAATAGGCGCGGGCGTGTCGATGTTTGCGATGCTGGCGGGCTGCGGACAATCGAGTTCGGTCGCGACCGGTGGCGACGGCACAGCCGCCGAGAACGCGCCCATCGGCCAGTCGATCCAGCCCGCGGCCACGCTGCCGCAGACCCGTTATGACATGGCCAACGGCTGCTATGCGCTCAAATCGGTCGCCGCCGATGCCTACGCGGTGCACGGCACGGACGGTAGCTATGCTGCCACCGGAGTGACCGACAAGGACGGCGAGCCGCTGTACCTGAAGCCCACCGCGTTGGGCAAATACATCTGTTACGCCACCGACAAGAGCATGATCGCGGCCAGCGGCGGCAACGTCGGCAGCGTCACCGCGCCATCGGATGCGGCGGACTGGACGATCGATAGCACCACACCCGGCCAGTACACGTTGCTCAACCAGGCCAGCGGCAAATCGCTGGCCACCGACGCCAACGGCAAGCTGGTGCTGTCCGACACTCCGGGCACCTTCAACTTCGTCGCGACCAGCGGCTGCACGCCCTACCCGGAAATGCCGGTGGACGTCAGCGGCCTGCCGTACAAGGGCCAGGGCGTCGACAAACCAGTGATCGGTTTTGCCGACGGTCACACCCACATGGCGATGTCGAGCGAATTGTCCGACGGCAGCGGCAACGTCGGCCCGTCGGCCGGTGGCGTGCTCTACGGCCAGATGTTCAACCGCTTCGGCGTGGTCGAGGCGCTCAAGGATTGCGTTGCCTTCCACGGCCCCGAAGGCATCAAGGACGCGCAGTTCATCGTCGAAGGCGGTTTGCCGGCCACGCATGTGACCAAGGGCTGGCCGACGTTCGTGGGCTGGCCGAAGATCCCCAACATCACCCATCAGGCCATGTACTACCGCTGGGTCGAGCGCGCCTATCTGTCCGGCCTGCGCCTGCTGGTCGATCTGGGCACCAATATCCAGGCGCTGTGCAGCGTCGGCGTCACCGCCGGTCTGGGCCAGCCCGGCGCCGACTGCAACGACATGAGCCTGGGCATCAAGCAGATCCAGTACTCCTACGAAATGCAGGACTACATCGATGCGCAGGAAGGCGGCCCGGGCAAGGGCTGGTTCCGCATCGTCACCACGCCGGCCGAAGCGCGCAAGGTCATCAACGACGGCAAGATGGCCGTGGTGCTGGGTCTGGAATTCTCCAACCTGTTCGACTGCGACGTGCATTTCCTGCCCGGCGGCAGCGAAACCGATGGCTGCACCAAAGCCGACATCGACGCCGGCATGCAGAAGGTCTACGACATGGGCGTGCGCCAGATCTACCTGTACCACGACGTCAACAGCGCGCTGGGCGGCACCGGCATCTTCAACACGCTGTCGCTCAACCTGATCGGCTTCTACGGCACCCAGGGCTTCTGGAAAACCTACGACTGTCCCGCCGTGCCGTACTACGATGCGCCCGGTTTCTACAATGCCGGCGCGGTGATGGCCACGGCGCTGCCGGGCACCGGCTCCGACCCGGTCACCCAGCTGCTGTTCTCGGCAACCGGCGGCACCCTGCCGGTGTATCCGCCGGGCCGCCAGTGCAATGCCCGCGGCATGACCGACCTCGGCAGCTACGCGTTGCAGGAAGCGATTAAACACCACTTCATCCTCGACACCGATCACGCCGAACTGTCTGAGAAGCAGAAGATGATCGACCTTGCCAAGCAGCAGACCCCGCCCTACCCGCTGATCTCCATGCACGGCGGTCACGGCGGCCTGACCCTGCAGATGGCCAAGGACATCCTCGACCTCGGCGGCGTCATTTTCCCGTACAACCCGAACGGCGTGGGCTGGATGGAGGCGTTCAATTCGCTCAAGAAAATCTGGCCCAAGGATCGGCCGATCGCGATGGGTTACGGCTTCGACGGCAACGGCTTTGGCGGCTATCCCGGACCGCGTGGCGCCGATCATCCGCACATCCAGTATCCGTTCACGCTGTTCCAGGGCCCGGGTTGGGGGCCGCAGTTCGCCGCGGCCGGCATCAAGCCGGTCACCGTCGGCATGCTCACGATCCCGGAGAGCGGAAAATCCTGGAATGCCGACGTCGACGGCACGCCGATGTACGGCATGGAGGCAGACCTGGTCGAGGAAATCCGCCAGGAAGGCGGTGAGGAAGCGACGTCGGCTTTCTTCAACTCCGCCGAGGCCTATATCGAAATGTGGGAGAAAGTCGACAATCGCTGACGTGAGGCGATTCACGACCTTCGCGACCGTCGCCGCTCTGGTGGCGGCGGTCGTCCCACCCGGCGCCGATGCGCATTCGTTCGGACGCCTGTACAACCTGCCTGTTCCGTTCTGGATGTACGCCTACGGCGCCAGCGCGGCACTGTTGCTGTCGTTCCTGGTCGCCGGCTGGTTTCTCACCGTCGCGGAATCCGCGCCTGATACCTCCAGCCGCCAGCCGCGCTGGCGCGATGCAGCGTGGGCGCAGCGCCTCCTGCCGCTATGCCGGGGCGTGGCACTGGGCGGCCTCATGCTGTGCGTAATCACCGGTCTGTTCGGCAACGCGGATCCGTTCCGCAATTTCAACATGACCTTCTTCTGGATCGTGTTCATCCTGGGTTTCAGCTACATGAACGCGGTGGCCGGCAACCTCTACGCAGCGCTCAATCCCTGGCGATTGCTGGCGCAGCTGATTGATCGCGTGCTGCACGGCTACGCCCGTGGTCGCTGGCGCTATCCCGCAGCACTGGCCTACTGGCCGGCACTGGCGCTGTACATGGGGTTCATCTGCGTCGAACTGTTTGCGCACACCAACCCGCGTTCGCTCGCGCTTTACCTGCTCGTCTACAGCGCGCTGAACCTGATCGGCGTCGGGCTGATCGGCGCGGCTGACTGGTTCCGCTACTGCGAGTTCCTGTCGGTGTTCATGCGCCTGCTGGCGAAAATGGCGCCGGTGGAATATCAGGCGGGACGCCTGCGGCTGCGCGCGCCGTTCGCCGGTTTACTGGAGGACCACGCCACCCACCTGAGTCTGCTGGTGTTCGTGTTGTTCATGCTCTCGTCCACGGCTTACGACGGACTGTCGGCGACGCGCTTCTGGTTCGAGGTGTTCTGGCTCGACCCGACCGGCCTGCTGCGCGCCTGGTTTGGCAACGCACCGATCATGGTGTTCCCGAAAGTGCTGCCGCTGTTCCACGTGTTTTCGACGCTGTGCCTGCTGCTGTCCGCGTTCGTCTATCTGGCGGTCTATCTGGCCTGCATCGCGATGGCCAAGCTGATCACGCGCAGCCCGCACTCATTGATGGAACTGGCCTTGCGCTTCGC
>DATMTG010000162.1:0-2782 GCA_035565075.1 Stenotrophobium sp. | reverse complement strand
TCGACGCCGGCAGCGAGCAGTTCGCCCAGAATCGTGAAGGCATGCTGCAGTACATCGCCGACTGGCGCGCGATCGAGGAAAAAGGCCGGGTCGAGGAAGAGTCCAAGCGCGAGCGCTTCCACAAGCGCAAGCAGTTGCTGCCGCGTGAGCGCGTGCACCTGGTGCTGGACCGTGGTTCGCCGTGGCTGGAACTCTCGACCCTGTGCGGTTACCGGATGCACGACGACAAGGACGGTTCGCTGGCCGGCGGCAACACCATTATCGGCATCGGCTACGTCTCCGGCGTGCGCTGCATCGTCAGCGCGTCGAACTCCGCGATCAAGGGCGGCACGATGACGCCCTGGGGCGTGCAGAAGGGGCTGCGTATCCAGGAGATCGCGCTGCAGCAGAAGTTGCCGATCGTCGCGATGATCGAATCCGGCGGCGCCAATCTGCTGTACCAGGCCGAGGTGTTCATCCCCGGCGGCAAGACGTTTGCCAACCAGTGCCGCCTGTCCGCCGCAGGGATTCCGCAGGTGACGGTGGTGCATGGCTCATCGACTGCCGGCGGCGCCTACATGCCGGGTTTGTCGGATTACGTGGTGATGATCCGCAAGCGTGCGAAAGTCTTTCTCGCGGGCCCGCCGCTGCTCAAGGCTGCGACCGGCGAGATCGCAAACGACGAGGATCTCGGCGGCGCCGAGATGCACGCGCAGATTGCCGGCACGTCAGAGTTCCTGGCCGAGAACGATGCCGACGGCATCCGCATCGCGCGCGGGATCGTCAGGAACCTGAACTGGAATGCGCAACGGCCGCGCCTCGAACTGCTGCCGGTACGTGCGCCGCTGTACGACGCCGACGAAATCTGCGGCGTGATGCCGGCCGATTACCGCAAGCCGGTGGATTGCCGCGAGATCATTGCGCGCCTGGTGGATGGCTCCGAGTTCCTCGAGTACAAGGGCGAATACGATCAGCAGACCATCTGCGGCCGCGCGGTGCTGCATGGACACCAGATCGGCATCATCTCCAATAACGGGCCGATCACCACCAAGGGTGCAACCAAGGCAGGCCAGTTCATCCAGCAGTGCTGCCAGTCCAATATCCCGATCGTCTACCTGATGAACACCACCGGCTACATGGTCGGCTCGGAGAGCGAGCAGGGCGGCATCGTCAAGCACGGCAGCAAGATGATCCAGGCGGTCGCCAACGCCACCGTCCCGCAGATCACCATCGTCATGGGTGGTAGCTTTGGTGCGGGCAATTACGGCATGTGCGGCCGCGGCTTCGGCCCGCATTTCATCTTCGCCTGGCCGAACTCGCGCACCTCGGTGATGGGCGGCGAACAGGCAGCGAAGGTCATCAGCATCATCACGCGCGACAAGTGGGTCAAGGAAGGCAAGACCATCGGCGAAGCGGAAGAAAAGCAGCTGGCGATCATCGAGAGCAACATCGTCAAGCAGTTCGACAAGGAGTCGAACGCCTTCGCGGCGACGGCGCGGCTTTTCGACGACGGCCTGATCGACCCGCGCGACACCCGCAAGGTGCTGGGCATGACGCTGTCCATCTGTCGTGAAGCCCGCCTGCGCGAGACCTTCCCCAACAGCTTTGGCGTGGCGCGACTCTGAAGCCGGAAATTCACGAATGCAAATCACCCACGAACACCGTTCGCTCTACGACACGACGAAAAAATTCATCGAGGAACAGATCAACCCGCATGCGGCGGAATGGGAGCGCGCCGGTATCTTTCCAGCACGCGAAGTGTTCAGGAAGATGGGCGACCTCGGACTGCTGGGCATCAGCAAGCCGGAGGCGGTGGGCGGACTGGGCCTCGATTACAGTTACCAGGTGATGTTTGCCGAGGCGCTGGGCCACTGCAAGGTCGGCGGCATCCCGATGGCGATCGGCGTGCAGACCGACATGGCGACGCCGGCGTTGTCGCGCTTCGGCTCGGATTATCTGAAAGAGAACTATCTGAAGCCTGCCGTTGCCGGCGACATGGTGGCGTGCATCGCCGTCAGCGAGCCGGGTGCCGGTTCGGATGTCGCTGGGATCAAGACCACCGCGCGGCGCGAAGGCGACGAATACGTCATCAACGGCCAGAAGATGTGGATCACCAACGGCACGCAGGGCGATTGGGCCTGCCTGCTATGCAATACGGGGGCGACTGCGGACGGCAGCCGCCATGGCAACAAGAGCCTGATCGTTGTGCCACTCGACGCCAAGGGTGTCGATCGCAGGACCAAGCTCGACAAGCTCGGTCAACGTTCGAGCGATACCGCGATCATCTTCCTCGATAACGTGCGTGTGCCGGCGAAGAACCTCATCGGCCAGGAGGGCAAGGGTTTCACCTACCAGATGCAGCAGTTCCAGGAGGAACGGCTGTTTCTCTCGGCCAGCATCATCCAGTCTCTGGAGAACTGCGTGGACGAGACTGCGGCCTACACGCGCCAGCGCAACGCCTTCGGCCAGAGCCTGCTCGACAACCAGTACGTGCAGTTTCGCCTGTCGGAGTTCAAGACCGAGATCGAGGCGCTGCGTGCGCTGATCTACCGCGCCACCGAGGAGATGCTGCGTGGCGGCGATGTGTCGCTGCTGGCGTCGATGGCCAAGCTCAAGACCGGCCGCCTGTGCCGCGAGATTCCGGATGGCTGCCTGCAGTTCTGGGGCGGGCAGGGATTCATGTGGGACAACTTCGTCTCGCAGATGTACCGTGACCTGCGCCTGCACCCGATCGGCGGCGGCGCCGACGAGGTGATGCTCGGCATCATCGCCAAGCGCCTAGGCTATGGCGGCAAGCGCAAAG
>DATMTG010000161.1:0-3760 GCA_035565075.1 Stenotrophobium sp. | reverse complement strand
CGGAGTTCAGCGGCCGCTGGCCCGTTTGAGCAATTCCCGCGCGTGCGTCAGTGCCGCTGGTGTCAGCTCCGCGCCACCCTGCATGCGCGCGAGTTCTTCCACGCGGTCCGCGTTGGCAAGCGGCTTGACCCTCGTGAAGGTCTGGCCGCCTGTGACTTCCTTGCGGATGGCGAATTGGTGGCGGCTTTGCGCCGCGACCTGCGCCAGGTGGGTGACGCACAGGACCTGCCGCTGCGCGCCCAGTTCGCGAAGCTTCTGCCCGACGATCTCGGCAGTGCCGCCGCCGATGCCGGCGTCGACCTCATCGAAAATCATGGTTGCCGCGCCGGTGTTCTGGCTGCAGACGACCTGGATCGCCAGCGACACGCGCGAGAGTTCGCCGCCCGAGGCGACCTTGGCCAGCGGCCGTGGCGGCTGGCCGGGATTGGCGCTGAAGTCGAAGCGGATATCGTCGTCGCCGTGCGCGCGTGGCCGTTCGCTGACGGTTCTTTCCACCGCGACCTCGAATTGCGCGCTGGACATTCCCAGCTGACGCACGATGCCGGTGACGGCGCTGCCGAAATTTTTGGCAGCCTTGCTGCGGGCGGCGCTGAGCTTCTGCGCGACGCCGCGGTAGTCTTTCAGGGCAGCGGCCTGCTTCACGGACAGCGCTTCGAGTCGGCTGCTGGCCTGTTCGAGTTCTTCAAGCTCGGCCTTCAAGGCCAGCAGGTGCTGCGGGAGTTCCACGGGCTTGACGCGGTGCTTGCGCGCCAGGTCGTGTATCGCGCCGAGCCTGCGCTCGACCTGTTCCAGATGATCGGGATCGAGGTCAAGCTGGTCCAGCAGATGGCGCAGGGTGTCTGCGGCTTCGCGGACCTGCGCCTGTGCGTTCTCGGCCAGGTTCAGGCTGTCGCCGAAGCCTTCGTGGAGGGACACCAGTCCGGTCAACAGGCTGCCGACGCCGGATAGCTGATCGTACAGGCTGTTCTCACCGCCGTAGAGCCGTTCCAGCGCCTGGTTGCCGTCCTGCATCAGTCGTCCGGCATTGGCCAGGCGACGGTGGTCGGCCTCGATCGCTTCGAATTCCCCGTCCTGCAGGTTCAGTGCGTCGAGCTCCTGGATCTGGAAGCGCAGGTACTCCAGTTGCCTGGGGTCGCGCTGCGAGGCGCTGCTCAGGCGTTCGATGGCCTGCCCGATCCGGGCATGTTCCTGCGCGGCGCTGCCGGTTTGCTGCAGCAGCGGTGCGTAATCGCCGAAGGTATCGAGCAGGTCCCGCTGGGTCTCCGCACGCAGCAGGGTCTGGCTTTCGCTCTGGCCAAAAATCTCGATCAGCCGCTCGCCGAGTTCGCGAAGCTGGCCGGCGTTCACCGCGATGCCGTTGACGAAGGCGCGGGTGCGACCCTCCGCGAACACCACGCGGCGGACGACGCACTGGCGGGCGTCATCGGCGTCGCCCAGCGCCTGTTCCGCCAGCCATGCCTGTGCGGCTCCGGAATCTTCCAGCGAGAACTCAGCGCTGATTTCCGCTTTTTCCTGGCCGCTGCGCACCAGGGCGGTATCGGCGCGGGTGCCGGTGATCAGGCCGATCGCGTCGATCAGGATCGACTTGCCGGCGCCGGTCTCGCCGGTGAGCGAGCTGAAGCCCTCGGAAAAATCCAGTTCGAGCGCGTCGATGATGGCGAGATTGCGGATATTGAGATGGCGCAGCATGGAATCGGCGTGCGTAGGAGTTCAGGGTGGCGTGGGATGGCGGCAGACCCTGCTCAAGTCTGTGCACGACCCCAGTGCAGCTTGCCGCGCAGGATGGTGAAATAATTGTAGTTGGACGGATGGATCAGGTGCAGCGTCTCGCGGGCGCGGCTGATTTCAACGGCGTCGCCTGGACTCAGGATCTCGCTGGTCTGGCCGTCGCAGGTCACCATCGCCTGGGTGCTCTCGCCGCCGCAGAGGACCAGACGCACGACGCGGTCGCTGCCGACGACGATGGGCCGGTCGGACAGCGTGTGCGGGCAGATCGGCACCAGCGTGATGGCGTCCAGCGAAGGGTGCAGCACCGGCCCGCCGCCGGACAGCGCGTAGGCGGTGGAGCCGGTCGGGGTCGAGACGATGATGCCGTCGGCGCGATGCTGGCTGATGAACTCCGTGCCCAGCCAGGTCTCGAACTCCAGCATGCGCACCGCCGCCTGGTTGCGCAGCACCACGTCGTTGACCGCCAGCGAAGAACCCGACGTGGCACGGCCATCGGCGTGACGGATCTGCGCGCGCAGCAGCAGGCGCTTTTCGCTGATGTAGTCGCCGCTGAAAATCTGCGTGAGCGTCGCCTCCATTTCCTGCGGATTGACGTCGACCATGAAGCCGAGGCGCCCCTGGTTGATGCCCAGGATCGGCAGGCCGGTGTGCGACAGTTCGCGCGCGGCGGCGAGCAGGGTGCCGTCACCGCCGACGACGATCAGCAGGTCGCAGCGCTGCCCGAGTTCCTGGCGCGACGCCGCTGCGCAATTCGCGCCGGTCAGCGCCGAGGCGCTCTGCGTTTCGATCAGCAATGCGCAGCCCAGTTTCGGCAGCAGCTGCGCCAATTGCGCAAGCGTCTGGCTGACGCGCGCGTCGCTTTGCTTGCCGATGAGGCCGACAGTCTTGAATATGGACATGGAGCAGGGTTCCGGGACGCGCATAAAGTAGCGGGTCGCAGGCAACTTGTCGAAGGCCCGCAGATGTTTATAGGATGACGCAGTCCCATGAAACGCTGAAGCGATGAATACCACCCTGGACCCGCGTGCGGCCGAACTGCTGAAGATGCTGGTGGAACGCTACATCCACGATGGTCAGCCGATCGGCTCGCGCACGCTGTCGCGCATGGCGACGATGGGCCTGTCGCCGGCGACTATCCGCAACGTCATGGCGGACCTCGATGAGCTGGGTTTCGTCGCCTCGCCGCATACTTCCGCCGGCCGCGTGCCGACGACACGCGGTTACCGCTATTTCGTTGACAGCCTGCTCGCCCCCGAATCGCTGCCGGACGATATCTACGCCAGCATCGCCGACGAGCTGCTGCCGCGCGATCGCGCCAGCGACGACCGCGTACAGGCGGCCAGCGCGCTGCTGTCCTCGATCTCGCGCATGGCCGGCGTGGTGACGGTGCCGCGGCGCAACCTCGCGGTGCTGCGCCGCATCGAGTTCCTGCCCTTGTCCGACCATCGCGTGCTGGCGATCCTGGTGGTGAACCAGCGCGAGGTGCAGAACCGCATCCTCAGCGTCGACCGCGATTACGCGGCCGACGAGCTGGAGCGTTACGCGAATTTCATCAACGAGCATTTTGCCGGGCGCGAGCTGGCGAGCCTGCGGCGCATCCTGCAGGACGACATGGTCGAGGCGCAGACGCGCGTCAACGCCAGCCTGCGCGACGCGGTGCGCATGGCCGAACGTGCCTGCGGTGGCGATGCCGAGCCGCAGGACTACGTGCTGGCCGGCGGCTCCAACCTGCTCGGTTTCCAGGAGATGACCGACGTCTCGCGCCTGCGCAACCTGTTCGATGCGCTGGATCGCAAACGGGATCTGCTGTCGCTGTTCGATCAGTGCCTGAGTGCCCAGAGCATGCAGATCTTCATCGGTGACGAGTCCGGCTACCGCGTGCTCGATGAATGCAGCGTGGTCTCCGCGCCGTACTACGTCGACGGTGAAGTGGCCGGCGTTCTGGGCGTGATCGGCCCCACGCGCATGGCGTATCACCGCATCATCCCGCTGGTCTCAGAAACGGCGCGGCTGCTCAGCCAAGGCTTGAAAG
>DATMTG010000160.1:0-5251 GCA_035565075.1 Stenotrophobium sp. | reverse complement strand
ATCCATGGCCGGGCGTTCGGCCGCCCGCGAGCAGTGCTCGCGAATCGCGCGACCTCACCCCGGTGGCCACTTCAGGGGCCGACCGCCGAGCACGTGCAGATGCAGGTGGAACACTGATTGCCCGGCCTCTGCGCCGTTGTTGACCACCAGGCGGAAGGCATCGCCACAGCCTGATTGCTCGGCGATCTTGCTGGCGGTGAGCATCAGGTGTCCGAGCAGCATCTGGTCTTCGGGCGTGGCGTCGCACAGGCGCGGCATGGGTTTGCGCGGTACCAGCAGCACGTGCACCGGCGCGCCCGGATTGATGTCCTTGAACGCGACGCACTGGTCGTCCTCGTAGATGATGCTGGCGGGCAATTCGCGGGCGATGATTTTTTCGAACAGGGTCTTGGCCATGGCGGGCGTCATCCGTGGTTTGTGAAGGCTTGAATGCTACCATTGCGCCATCTTCGACTAGCGCCCGAGCATGACCGACACGCAACATTCCGGTTACACCCCGCTGGCGGTTTACCGCCGCCTGATCGGCTATGCCATGCCGCACTGGAAGATCTTTCTGGCAGCGCTGCTGGGCATGGCGCTGTTCGCGGCGACCAACACCGCGTTCATGGCGCTGGTGAAGCCCCTGCTGGACAAGAGCTTCGTGTCCAAGAGCATGGAATTCTCGCGCACGATACCGCTCGCGATCGTCGGCCTGTTCATCCTGCGCGGGATCGCCGGCTTCATGTCGACCTACAGCATGTCCTGGGTCGGACGGCGGGTGGTGGCGGACCTGCGCGGGCAGGTCTTCAACCACCTGCTGCGGATGCCCGCCCGCTATTTCGATCAGAACAGCTCGGGCCAGATGGTGGCGCGGCTCACCTACAACGTCGAGCAGGTCGCCGAGGCGACAACGACGTCCCTGACCACCGTGTTCCGCGACGGGCTCACCATGGTCGGGCTGCTCGGTTGGATGTTTTACGTCAGCTGGCAGCTGACGATGTTCTGCGTGGTGATCGGGCCGCTGATCGCCCTCATCGTGCGCTATGTCAGCAGGCGTTTCCGCATGATCAGCCAGCGCATCCAGCGCTCGGTCGGCGATGTCACGCAGGCCGCGGAGGAAACCATCGGCGCACAGCGCGTGGTCAAGATCCACAACGGCCAGTCCTACGAAGCAGGACAATTCCGGCGCATCAACGAGCACAACCGCTTCCTCGCGATGAAGGTGGTGGCGACCTCGGCCGGCAGCGCGGCGCTGATCCAGTTCATCGCCGCCTGGGCGGTGGCCTCGATCATCTATTTTGCGACGCAGCCGGAGATGCTGGCGAAAATCAGTCCGGGCACCTTCGTTTCGTTCATGGGCGCGATGCTGGGCCTGATGAACCCGATCAAGAACCTCGGCAACGTCAACGAGCGCATGCAGCGCGCCGTGGTCGCCGGCGCCGATATTTTCGAGCTGCTGTCGCAGCCCGTGGAGCCGGCCGGCGGCGATCGTCCGCTGACGCGCGCGCGTGGGCAGATCGAGTACCGCAACGTCAGCTTCCGCTACCGCGACGAACTGCCGGATGCGTTGCGCGAGGTTTCGCTGACGATCCAGCCCGGCCAGACGGTGGCCTTCGTCGGCAAGTCGGGCAGCGGTAAATCGACGCTGCTGACGCTGCTGCCGCGGTTTTACGATGCCAGCAGCGGCAGCATCCTGCTCGATGGCCACGACAGCCGCGAGTATCCGCTGGCGCGGCTGCGCGACCAGATCGCGCTGGTCGATCAACAGGTCAGATTGTTTGACGCGACCGTGGCGCAGAACATCGCCTACGGCCTCGATCCGATGCCCGCACCGGAGCGCATCATCGAGGCGGCGAAGTCGGCCTATGCCTGGGATTTCATCGAGAAACTGCCGCAGGGGCTGGACACGCCGCTGGGCCAGAATGGCGTGATGCTGTCCGGTGGCCAGCGCCAGCGCATTGCCATCGCCCGTGCCTTGCTGCGGGATGCGCCGATCCTGATTCTCGACGAGGCGACCTCGGCGCTGGATACCGAATCCGAGCGCTACATCCAGGCGGCGCTGGAGAAACTGGTGGTCGGGCGCACCACGCTGGTCATCGCACATCGCTTGTCGACGGTGCAGCACGCGGATGTCATCGTGGTCATGCAGGACGGGAGCATCGTCGAGTCCGGGACCCACGCGGCGCTGCTGGACCGGAATGGCGCCTACGCGGCGCTCTATCACCTGCAGTTCGAGGAACAGGCTTCTGAAAAAGTGGCTTGAAAGCCGCTGGTATTCCAGCCGGCCGGCGCCCTGGTGGCTGCGGCCGCTGGCGGCGCTGTACGGATGGATCGCCGCGCGCCGCAGGAGACGGCTCGCCGCGCACGCCGCCCGGCTGCCGGTGCCTGTGATCGTGGTCGGCAACATCAGCGTCGGCGGTACCGGCAAGACGCCGTTCGTGATCTGGCTGGTGGAGCAGTTGCGCGAATGGGGATTTTCGCCGGGCATCATCAGCCGCGGTTATGGCGGCCATGCGCCGCAGTATCCGCTCGAAGTCGATGCGCAGACCGATGTCAGGCACAGCGGCGACGAACCGCTGCTGATGGCGCAGCGCCTGCGGGTGCCGGTGGTGGCGGCGCCGGATCGCGTCGCCGCCGCGCGTGCCCTGCTGGCGCGTCACGAGTCCGTGAATGTGCTGGTGGCCGACGACGGCTTGCAGCACTATCGGCTGGCGCGCGACCTGGAATTCTGCGTGATCGACGCCGCCCGCGGCTTCGGCAACGGCGCGCTGCTGCCGGCCGGGCCCTTGCGCGAATCGCCGTCGCGCCTGCACGAGGTGGATGGGGTGATCGTCAACGGCGGCGGCTGGCGCGATGCCGGCGAAGCGCATGCCGACATGATGCTGGGGATGACCACGGTCATGTCGTTCGGCGGGCGTGCGCAACCCCTGATGGCCTATGCCGGTCAGCGCGTGCATGCGGTGGCCGGCATCGGCCATCCCGAGCGTTTTTTCGAGCAGCTGCACTCGTTCGGGATCAAGGTGATCCCGCATGCGTTCGCCGATCATCACGCCTACCGGCTGTCCGATCTGCAGTTCGGCGACAGCCTGCCGCTGCTGATGACCGAGAAGGATGCGGTCAAGTGCCGCGGTTTCGCGCAACGGCACTGGGTCTATGTGCCGGTGACGGCGCAGATCGATGCCGGCGGCGTCGAGCTTGTGCGAAAATTATGCGAAGGACTGAAAGGCTGAACAATGGATCCACGTCTACTCGATATTCTGGTCTGCCCGGTGACCAAGGCGCCGCTGCAGTGGCACGCCGACAGGCAGGAGCTGTGGTGCAAGGCCTCGCGGCTGGCGTACCCGGTGCGCGACGGCATCCCGGTCATGCTCGAGGAAGAGGCGCGTCCCCTGAGCGAAGAAGAGCTGGCGCAGTGAGCGCGTCATGAGCGCGTTCAAGGTCGTGATCCCGGCGCGCCTGGGTTCGACCCGCCTGCCGCGCAAGGTGCTGCGCGCGATCGGCGGACGGCCGCTGGTGCAGTACACCTGGGAGGCGGCGCAGAAAGCCGGCGCGGATGAGGTCGTCATCGCCACCGACGATGACGAGGTCCTGGACGCCTGTCGCGGTTTCGGCGCCGACGTGCGCATGACCGACGCCGCGCACAGCTCGGGTACCGACCGCGTCAACGAGATCGCGCGGGCCGCCGGCTGGAGCGCCGACTGCATCGTCGTCAACCTGCAGGGCGACGAACCGCTGATGCCGCCGCTGCTGATCCGCCAGGCCGCGGAGCTGCTGGCGACGGACCCGGGCGCGCAGATCGCCAGCCTGTGCCACGCGATCCACTCCGTCGAGGACTGGCTCAATCCCAATGTCGTGAAAGTGGTGATGAATACCGCGCACCACGCGCTGTATTTCTCGCGTGCGCCGATTCCCTGGAAGCGCACCGGCGCGACGCGCGACCGGCCGCAGCTGCCCGAGGGCCTGGCTTTCCGTCACATCGGCCTGTATGCGTACCGCGTCGAGGCGCTGTCGCGGTTCAGCGCGCTGCAGGCGGCGGCACTGGAGGAGTGCGAGGCGCTGGAGCAACTGCGCGCACTGGCCAATGGTTTTCGCATCCGCATGGGTGTGGCCGATGCGCCGCCGCCGCGCGGGGTCGATACCGAGGAAGACCTGCAGGCTGTCGCCGCGCTGCTGTCACGCTGACCGGCGTTGTTCCAGTTCCTCGAAGTCGGCATGACGCGCGTGCGCCGGGTGCGAGGCCGACCACAGCGCCTCCGCCGGCAGCTGCAATCCCAGATGCCGGTCGATTTCGAAGCAGTCGGTCTCGCGCCGGACCTGCGCGAACAGCGCGGTGGCCTGCGGGTAATTGCGGCTGAGCCAGGCCAGCCACTGCTTGAGCCGGCCCGGCGCGTAGACCGGCGGCAGTTTCCTGCGCTCCATGCGCCAGAATCCCTGCAGCAGTGGGAAAAATTCATCCCAGGTCATGGGCACGACTTCGCAGCCATCGCGCACTGCGGCGATCTGGCGCGCCAGGTCGGGTCGTGACACCAGGCCGCGGCCGAGCATGATGTGTTCGGCGCCGCTGATCGCTCGGCAACGGCGCCAGTCGTCGAGACTCCAGATGTCGCCATTGGCGAACACCGGCACGTTGACCGCATCCTGCACGCGCGCGATCCATTCCCAGTGCGCGGGCGGCTTGTAGCCATCGGCCTTGGTGCGCGCGTGCACCACCAGTTCCGATGCGCCGCCGCCGGCCAGTGCGCGGGCGCAATCCAGGGCGATGTCCGGGCTGTCCACGCCCAGGCGCATTTTTGCGGTGACCGGGATTTCACGCGGAACGCTGCTGCGCACTGCGCGCACGATATCGTGCAGCAGTTCGGGTTCGCGCAACAGGATCGCGCCGCCGCGTGAACGGTTCACGGTCTTGGCCGGGCAACCGAAGTTGAGATCGATGACAGGCGCACCCAGGGCACAGGCGAGGGCGGCGTTGTCGGCCACACAGGCGGGGTCAGACCCCAACAGTTGCACCCGCATCGGCGTGCCCGCACGCGTCCTGGAGCCGTGCAGCAGTTCCGGCGCCAGCCTGCGGAAAACCGCGGCCGGCAGCAGGCGGTCGTTGACGCGGATGAATTCGGTGACGCACCAGTCGATGCCACCAACGCGGGTGAGCACGTCGCGCAGGATCTCATCGACCAGTCCTTCCATCGGCGCGAGCGCAATCTGCATCGGGGCGTCCAATAAAAAACCGGAGGCGCAGGCCTCCGGTCGGGTTCAGGAAATCATCGGGCCGTCA
>DATMTG010000159.1:0-3840 GCA_035565075.1 Stenotrophobium sp. | reverse complement strand
GCTCATGCGGAGCGTGCGCGGTAGCGTGTGGCGATGACGGCAGCCAGCTCTCGCGCCAGCGCGGTCTTGCTGGCCGGCGCCAGCGCCTGCTCGCCACCGGGCCAGAACAGGTGCAGCGCGTTGTCGTCGCGATCGAACGCGCGGCCGTTGCCGACCAGGTTGGCGGCGATCAGGTCGAGCTGCTTGTTCTTGAGCTTGCCCTGCGCGTGCTGCGCGAGATTTTCGGTCTCGGCGGCAAAGCCGACCATGAACAGGCCGGGGAATTTTTCGCGCACGCATTTCAGCACGTCGTCGGTGCGCTCCAGCGCCAGCGACAATGCGGCATCCGACTTCTTGATTTTCTGATCCACCGCCTGCGCTGGGCGATAGTCCGCCACCGCAGCGATGGCGACAAAGATATCCGCGGATTGGGCCGCCGCCAGCGAAGCATCGAGCATGTCCTGCGCGGTTTCGATATCGACGCGCTGCACGCCCGCGGGCGCCGGCAGGTGGGTCGGGCCTGAGATCAGTGTCACCGTCGCGCCCAGCGCCTGCAGCGCCTGCGCAACGGCATAGCCCTGCTTGCCGGAGGAGCGGTTGGTGATGACGCGCACCGGGTCGATCGGCTCGCGCGTCGGCCCGGCCGTGACCACCGCGTGCAAGCCTTGCAGCGGACCGCTGGTGAGCAGCTGGATCACCGCCTCGCGGATTTCCAGCGGCTCCAACATGCGGCCATCGCCAACTTCACCGCAGGCCTGCGAACCGGCACCGGGGCCGAGCAGGTGCACGCCGCGCTGACGCAGGATTTCGACGTTGGCCTGGGTCGCGGCATTGGCCCACATCAGCCGGTTCATCGCCGGCGCCAGCGCAATGGGTTTGTCGGTCGCAAGGCACAGCGTGGTCAGCAGGTCGTCGGCCATGCCCTGGGTCAGCTTGGTCAGGAAGTTGGCGCTGGCCGGAGCGACGACGATGATGTCAGCCCAGCGCGCGAGTTCGATGTGACCCATCGCGGCTTCGTGCGCGGGATCGAACAGGCTATCGCGCACCGGCCGGCCGGATAGCGCCTGAAAGGTCAGCGGCGCGACAAACTCGCGCGCCGAGGCGGTCATTGCCACCTGCACGTCAGCGCCCGCTTCCTTGAAGCGGCGCGTCAGGTCGGCCGCCTTGTAGGCGGCAATGCCGCCGGTGACGCCGAGCAGGATGCGGCGACCGGCCAGGGTTTGCGGGAGGCTTTGCATGGCGGCATTTTAGCTGGTTTAGGATGCGGCAAAACCCGATGGGAGAAGGCAGATGCCGATTACCGACTGGCCGGCCGATGAACGTCCGCGTGAAAAGCTGCTGCAGCAGGGCGCGGCGGCGCTGTCCGAGGCCGAGTTGCTGGCCATATTTTTGCGCACCGGCATCCGCGGCAAAAGCGCAGTGGATCTGGCGCGTGATCTGCTGAGCCGCTTCGGCGGTTTGCGCGCTTTGCTGAAAGCGCCACAAGCGGATTTTTGCGAGGCCAAGGGGCTGGGCGTGGCCAAGTACGTGCAGTTGCAGGCGGTGCTGGAGATCGCCCGCCGGCATCTGGCCGAGGCGCTGCCAACGCAGGATGCGCTGCGCGATCCGGCTGCGGTCAGGGACTACCTGCGCGCACGCCTGCGCGACCTTGAGCACGAGTCGTTTGTCGCGCTGTTCCTCGACAGCCAGCACCGCGTGCGTGCCTGCGAGGAACTGGCGCGCGGTACGCTGGACGCGGCCTCGGTCTATCCGCGCGAGGTGGTCAAGGCGGCATTGCGGCACCACGCAGCGGCGGTGATACTCGCGCACAACCATCCTTCCGGCAGCGTCGAGGCCAGCGCCGCCGACCGCACGCTGACCGAGCGTCTCAAGGCGGCGCTGGCGCTGGTGGATATCCGCGTACTCGACCACTTCATCGTCGGCGAGGGTGAGCCGCTGTCGTTCGCCGAGCGCGGCTGGTTGTAGTGTAGGTCTATTTCAGAAAGTTATCGGACAGCAGCTCCGCCACGTCACCGCCGCGGCCGCTGATGATGGCCTTGGCCGAATACAGCGCGGTGCCGAAGATCGAGGCGGCCTCGACCACCGGCGGCATCACCAGTTCCATGCGATCGGTGTGCACATCGAGCAGCGCCGGCCCGGGTTGCGCCAGCCACTCAATCACCGCGGCCTCGAGCTGCTCGCCGTCCTCGACCGCGCGACCCCAGAAGCCCAGCGCCTGAGCGACCTTGCTGAAATCGGGGTTCTTGAGGTTGGTATAGGCGTCCAGCAGGCCTTCCACTTTCTGCTCCATCTCGACAAATCCCAGGCTGCTGTTATTGAACACCACCACCTTGATCGGGATGTCCTCCTGGACGGCGGTGATCAGGTCGCCGAGCATCATGGTCAGGCCGCCATCGCCGGACATCGCAATCACCTGGCGTTCTGGCTGGGACTTCTTCGCCCCCAGCGCCTGCGGCATGGCGTTGGCCATGGTGCCGTGGGTCAGGCTGAGGATAGTCCGGTTGTGGCCGGTGGCCGGCACGTGACGCAGCAGCCAGACCATCGGCGAGCCGCCGTCGGCGGTGAAAACCGCATCCTTTTCCGCGTGCTGTGCGATCAGGCTGGCCAGGTACTGCGGGTGTATGGCGCCGCCGCGTCCGATCCGGGCGCGCTGGTCGAGCTTGGCCACGGCCTTGCTGTGGCGTTCGCGGCAATCGTTGAGGAAGGTGTCGTCCTGTTTGGGTTTCAATCGTGGCGCCAGCGCTTGCAGTGTGGATTTGATGTCGCCGACGGCGCCCAGATCGATCGGATGGCGGCGGCCAAGATGCGTATTGTCGAGATCGATCTGGATGATTTTTGCCTTGCCCGGATAAAACTGCCGCCAGGCAAAGTCGCAACCCAGCAGCAACAGCGTGTCGCATTCCATCACCGCGTGATAACCGGATTCGACGCCGAGGATGCCGGTCATGCCGACGTCGTAGGGGTTGTCGTACTCCAGAAAATCCTTGGCGCGGGAAGTGTGGGCCACGGGCGATTTCAGGATGCCGGCGAGAGCGAGAATCTCGGCGTGCGCGTCCTCGCAGCCGGAGCCGCCATAGACGGTGACGCGGGACCCGGCGTTGAGCAGGGCGGCGATCCCGTCGAGCTCGGCATCGCTGGGGCGTATCACCGGGTGCGCGATATGTACCGCGAAGCCATCGTCCTCGACCTCTTCTTTAGACACGTCCACCGGCATGATCAGCACCGCTACGCCGCGTTTGCTCAGCGCCGCCTGACACGCCATCGCGGTCATGCGGCGTGCCTGCGCGCCGGTCCTGATTTCCTCGCAGAAGACGCTGCAACCCTGATAGATCGCCTTGAAGTCGATTTCCTGCGGGAAGTCGAAGCCCAGTTCGTCGCGGGTGATCTGGCTGGCAATCAGCACCACCGGCGCGCGGTTGCGGTGGCTCTCGAACAGGCCGTTGATGAAGTGCAGGCTGCCGGGGCCGCAGGAGCCGGCACAGGCGGCGAGCCGGCCGGTCAGCATCGCCTCCGCACCCGCGGCAAAGCCGGCGGTTTCTTCGTGGCGGACGTGGACAAAATTGATTCCGCTCTGCCGGATCGCGTCGGTGACGTGGTTGAGGGTGTCGCCCGGCACGCCCCAGCAGTGTTTGACGCCGGCGGATTGCAGGGTTTCAACGATGATTTCAGCGACTTTCTTGCGGCTCATGGTGGCATCCTTGTGTTGGAGCCCGCAGCGCTTGAACGTATCCCCCGGTACAAACAAGCCGCGTCTACGGGACGGCGGTGATGTTGTTTGACGGCGCCCCGACGGTAACATGGATGCGCGATGGATTCAGGTCGGGACAGGCGGCAGCCTTGCCGGCTGGCGCGCGAGGCCGC
>DATMTG010000158.1:0-1595 GCA_035565075.1 Stenotrophobium sp. | reverse complement strand
TGATGACTCGAAAGACACAGAACCATGTCGAACCGTGCAAAAACCGCGCAGAGCAAACGCTGGGTCGTCAAGATCGGCAGTTCACTGGTCACGGCCAGGGGGCAGGGGCTGGACCATGCCGCCATCGCCGACTGGTGCGCGCAGATCGCGACGCTGCGCGCCGATGGCAAGCAGGTGGTGCTGGTGTCCTCCGGCGCGGTGGCCGAGGGCATGGCGCGGCTGGGCCTGAAAAAGCGCCCGAGCGAAATCCATGAGTTGCAGGCCGCCGCCGCCGTCGGGCAGATGGGCCTGGTGCGCGCCTACGAGGATGCGTTCAAGGAGCACGGCGTGCGTGCCGCGCAGATCCTGCTGACGCACGAGGATGTCGCCCATCGCACGCGCTACCTCAACGCGCGCAGCACCTTCAACACGCTGCTGCGCCTGGGCGTGGTGCCGGTGGTCAACGAGAACGACACGGTGGCGACCGACGAAATCCGCCTGGGCGACAACGATACGCTGGGCGCTTTGACGGTGAACCTGATCGAAGGCGACCTGCTGGTGATCCTCACCGACCAGGAGGGTTTGTTCGAGGCCGATCCGCGCCGGCAGCCCGACGCGAAGCTGATTTCGGAAGCGAGCCTGTCGGACCGCCGTCTCGCCGGCATGGCCGGCGACAGCAAGGGAGAACTCGGGCGTGGCGGCATGCGCACCAAGCTGTCGGCGGCGCACACAGCGGCGCGCTCGGGGGCATCGACCATCATCGTGCACGGACGCAAGCCGGGTGCGCTGCTGAGCGTTGCCCGCGGCGATGAGGTCGGCACGCTGCTGCTGCCGGCCGAGGCGCCGATGGCGGCGCGCAAGCGCTGGATCGCCGGCCAGATGCAGTTGCGCGGCAGGCTTCATCTCGACGACGGCGCGGTCAAGGTCCTGTGCGAGCAGGGCAAGAGCCTGCTGCCGGTCGGGGTCAAGCGCGTCGAGGGGGACTTCGATCGCGGCGACCTGGTCGTCTGCCTGGCGCCGGACGGTCACGAGGTCGCGCGCGGCCTGGTGAATTACGACGTCGCCGAGACCCGCCGCATCCTCGGGGTCAAGAGCAAGGACATGGCCACGCATCTGGGTTATCCGGGCGATGCCGAGCTGATCCACCGCGACAACCTGGTCCTGACCGGCCACTGATGCACAAACAAAAACGCCGCCCAGCGGGCGGCGTCGGGTAAGGTCTGAGCGATTAACCCAGCGCGCGAATGCGCTCGAGAAGACGGCTCTTGTGACGCGCCGCCTTGTTCTTGTGAATCTGGCCGCGGTTGGCGTAACGGTCCAGCACCGGCACCATTTCGTCGTACGCGGTCTGGGCGCCGGTCTTGTCCTTGGCATCAAGCGCCTTGACGACTTTCTTGATGGTGGTGCGGATCATCGAGCGCTGCGCGACGTTCTGCTCGCGATGCTTGATGGACTGGCGGGCGCGCTTTTTTGCGCTGGCGATGTTAGCCAAGGGTCACTCCTGAAAAAATCGGAAACGAATCGGTAAACCTTTTGAGGGCGCGTAGTATTGTGATGGACACGGCTTTTGTCAACCATTTTGACCGTCAAAGTGACTGAAACAAAAAGCATATTCC
>DATMTG010000157.1:0-2960 GCA_035565075.1 Stenotrophobium sp. | reverse complement strand
CCGAGTCATTCCCGCGCAAGCGGGAGCCTCTGTTTGCAGGGTGCAAGAAGAGCAACGGAGGTTCCCCCGGGAATGACTCCGTACTGGTGGTAAGGCCGTGCCCAAGGCCAACCTGAGCCTCATGGCGCGCCGCGAGGAGCGCGCCGCCTGGCTGTTCCTGCTTCCGAGCCTGGTGCTGTTCGCCGTGTTCACCGCGCTGCCGGTGATCTCGGCGTTCCTCATCTCGTTTGCTCACTGGGACTTGTTCAATCCGCCCAAGCTCGCCTTTCTCGACAACTACATCGGGCTCTGGAACGATCCGATCTTTCGTCAGGTGCTCGGCAACACCGGATACTATGTGGTGCTGGCGGTGCCGCTGCAGATGCTCCTCGGACTTCTCTGCGCGCTGGCGCTCAACCGGGGCGTGCCGGGACAGGCATTTTTCCGGGTCATCTACTTCCTGCCGGTGGTGACCAGCACCGTGGCCGCCGGCCTCGTCTGGGCCTGGTTGTTCAACTCCAATTTCGGGCTCATCAACATGGGCCTGTCGCTGCTGGGGGTCGACGATCTGCCCAAATGGCTGATCTCGAGCAAATGGGCGATGCCGGCGGTGATCGCCGTGTCGGTCTGGCAAGGTCTCGGCTATTCGATGGTGCTGTTCCTCGCCGGCCTGCAGAACATCCGCCGCGACCTCTACGAGGCAGCGGCGCTGGATGGCGCGACCGGCTGGTCGCGCTTTTGGCACATCACGCTACCACTGCTGTCGCCGATGACGTTCTTCGTGCTGATCATTTCGATCATCGGCAGCTTCCAGGTGTTCGAGCTGGTCTACGTAATGACCAAGGCGGGGCCGTCGAATGCGACGAACACGCTGGTCTTCTTCATCTACCAGAATGGATTCATGTTCTACCAGATGGGCATCGCCAGCGCGGCAGCCATGGTGTTGTTCCTCATCGTGCTGGTGCTGACGCTGGTGCAGTACCGCCTGCAAAATCGCTGGGTGCACTATGAATAGTGACGGGCGAAGCACGCCAACCCTGACCGACTGGCTGATCTTTCTCGCACTGCTGGCTGGCGCCATCCTGATGTGCGGGCCGTTCATCTGGATGATCTCGACGTCCTTCAAGCCGTCGTCTGAGGTGTTTGCCTTTCCGCCGACGCTACTGAGCGCACATCCGCAGCCGGGCAATTATCTGCGCATCTTCACCACCATCCGGTTCGGTCAGGCGCTGCTCAACAGCGTGATCGTCGCTACCAGCGTCACGGTGTTGCAGCTCATCGTCTGCTCGATGGCCGCGTACGCATTTGCATGCCTGCGCTTCCGTGGGCGGGAGGTGCTGTTCCTGATCTACCTGGCGGCGCTGATGGTGCCCTCGCAGGTGACGCTGATCCCCAATTTCATCCTGATCCGCAACCTCGGCTGGATCGATACCTACCAGGGCCTCATCCTGCCCTATGCCTTCTCGAGCTTCGGCACCTTCCTGTTGCGTCAGTACATGAAGACGATCCCCGGCGAGCTGATCGAAGCGGCGCGCATCGATGGCGCCAATCACCTGCAGATCTACGCCGGCGTGGTTGTGCCGCTGGCGCTGCCGGCGCTCGGCGCGCTTGCGATTTTTACCTTCGTGGCGCAGTGGAACAACTTCCTCTGGCCATTGATCACGACCAGCAAGCCAAGCATGCAGGTGACCACGGTGACGCTCGCGTCGCTGCAGGGCCAGTTCAACACCGATTGGCCGTTGCTGATGACCGGCAGTGTCCTCGCCATTGTGCCGATGCTGGTGGTGTTCGCGCTCGGCAATCGCTCGTTCATCTCGGGCATTACCGCGGGAAGTTTTGGCGGCCGTTAGCGGACCGCTAACCCAAGTAAATGCTGCGGCCCCCGAAAGTATCAGTATTAATTTCCATGTAAGGCCTTGCTGAATACCGTGATGTGCTGGTTGGGGCCTCGTGCATGCGCGTACTGATCATTGACGACAGCCGGTCGAGCCTGGCGTTGCTGGCGGCAGTGCTGGGAGAGATCGACCGCACCGAAGTTGTCACCTGTACCAGTCCGGTTGTGGCCCTGGCACGCTGCGTCAACGAGCAATTCGACCTCGTGCTGGTCGATCACATCATGCCCGAAATGGACGGCGTCGAGGTGACCCGGCGACTGCGCGCCGAACCGAGCTACCGGCTCGTCCCGATCATCATGGTGACTTCTGACAGCGACCAGACGCTTCGGGTCGACGCGATCGGAGCGGGGGCAACCGACTTCATCAACAAGCCCTTCGATCGCACGGAATTGCTGGCGCGCGTGCGCAATCTGCTGGCCTTGCGCGGGGCGCAGATCGAACTGGCCGATCGCGCCAACTGGCTGGCGCGCGAGGTGGAGAGCGCCACTCGCCATCTGGTAGAGCGCGAGGAAGAAGTGATCTGGCGCCTCGCGCGCGCCATCGAATATCGCGACGGCGACACCGGCGAGCATGTGTCGCGCGTCGCCACCATCTCCCGCATTATCGCGCAGGCGATGGGGCTGAGCGACGAGCGCTGCCGCACGATCTACCTGGCGGCACCGCTGCACGATATCGGCAAGATCGCCATCGCCGACGCGATCCTCGGCAAGCCCGGCAAGCTGACGCCGGACGAGTTCGCCGAGATGCGCAAGCACGTGACGATTGGCGCACGTATCCTGGAGAACGGCTCGTCCGACCTCATTTGTGTTGCCGAACTGATCGCGCAGAGTCATCACGAGCGCTGGGACGGGACCGGCTATCCCGATCGGCTGTCGGGCTATGATATTCCGGTCGAGGCCCGGATCGTGGCCATCGCCGATGTGTTCGACGCGCTCTGCGCCGAGCGGCCCTATAAGGCGGCGTGGCCGCTGGACAAGGCTCATGCCGAGATTTTGCGGCTCAGCGGCAGCCACTTCGACCCGGCGGGCGTCGACGCCTTCGAGGCCCGCTGGACCGAGATTGCGGCCGTCATGACGGGGAGCAGCG
>DATMTG010000156.1:0-6997 GCA_035565075.1 Stenotrophobium sp. | reverse complement strand
CTTGTGGGCGGAGTTGCCGGGGTGCGCCGAGGGCATGTACATGTAGTCGCCCTCATCCAGCGGCGGAATGAATTCCGAACCCAGTTGTGAAGCCGGGAACAGGCTGGTCAGGATCACCACGATGCCTGCAAACAACACCATCCACGGGTGATGCACCACGCGGTAGATGGCAGGTTTGTAGATGGCGGTCAGCAGTCGGTTGATCGGATTGCGATGTTCGGGCGTGATCCTTCCGCGGATGAAATAGCCCATCAGCACCGGAACCAGCGTGATCGCCAGGATCGCTGCCGCCGCCATTGAATAGGTCTTGGTAAACGCCAGCGGTTCAAACATGCGCCCGGACTGCCCGGTGAGCGTGAAAATCGGCAGGAACGAAACAGTGATGATGAGCAGCGCAAAAAACAATGGTGGGCCGACCTCGACTGCGGCGTCGGCGACGATGCGCCAGCGATTGGCGGCGGTTGCCGCTTCGCGTTCCAGATGCTTGTGCAGGTTCTCAATCATGACGATGGCGCCATCGACCATCGCGCCGATGGCAATGGCAATGCCGCCCAGCGACATGATGTTGGCATTCAGGCCTTGCAGATGCATCACGATGAAAGCCATCAGGATGCCGATGGGCAGACTGGCGATGGCGACGACCGCGGAGCGCAGGTGCACCAGGAACACCGCGCAGATCAGCGCCACCACCAGAAATTCTTCGAGGAGCTTCTGGCGCAGGTTTTTGATCGCCTTGCCGATCAACTCGGAGCGGTCGTAGGTGGGGACAATCTCAACGCCCGCCGGCAGGCTAGCCTTGAGTTCTGCCAACCGCGCCTTGACGCCAACGATGACCTGCTGCGCGTTGCCACCAGAGCGCATGACGATGACGCCACCGACCACTTCGCCCTGTCCATTGAGTTCGGCCACACCGCGGCGGATTTGCGGGCCGCGCTGTACCGTGGCCACGTCCTTAAGCTGCACGGGCGTGCCGTTTGCGTCCACTTTCAGTGGCACCGCGAGCAAATCCCGGATGCTCTTGATGTAGCCGCTGGCGCGCACCATGTATTCAGCCTCGGCCAGTTCGACCACCGCGCCGCCGGTTTCCTGATTGCCGTTCTGGATAGCGCTTTTGACCTGTGCCAGCGTGAGCTTGTAGGCACGCAGCTTGTCCGGGTTCACCACCACCTGATACTGCCGCACCATGCCGCCGACCGTGGCGACTTCGGCGACGCCCGGCACGGTCTGTAACCGATATTTCAGGAACCAGTCTTGCAGGCTGGTGAGCTGGGCCAGATCATTCTGCCCGGTCTTATCAATCAGCGCGTACTCATACACCCAGCCCACACCGGTAGCATCCGGCCCCAGACTCGGCTTGGCATCGGCGGGCAGGCTGGCGGCGACCTGGTTGAGATATTCCAATACCCGCGAGCGCGCCCAGTAGAGGTCGGTGCCGTCCTTGAAGATGATGTAAACGTAGGACGCGCCGAAGAACGAATAACCGCGTACCACGGTGGCGCCGGGCACCGCCAGCATCGCCGTTTCCAGCGGATAGGTGACCTGGTCCTGCACCACTTGTGGCGCTTGGCCTGGATACGGCGTCTTGACGATGACCTGTACATCGGACAGATCGGGAATCGCATCCACCGGTGTCTGCTGCACCGCGTATAAACCGGCAGCGATGACCAGCGCCAATGCCAGCAACACGTAGCCGCGATGATTCAGCGAGCCGCGAATGATGGCGGCAATCATGGCTGCATACCTGCGTGATCGCCGTGCGACATCGGCGCGTCCATGGGCTTGCTGGCGTCGTCATGCTGTTGCTCAACGGTCGCAACCTGCTTCGTACAACCGGCCTTGCCCGCGCCCAGTCGCAGCGCAGCAGCATCGACATTGGCCTCCGAATCAATCATGAACTGCGCCGAAGTGACGACGCGCTGACCGGCGCTCAAGCCTTTGAGGATCTCGACCTGATCGCCGGAGCTGACACCCGCCTGTACCGGGCAGACGTCGAAGTTGCCGTCGCCCAGCGCCACGATGACGCGCTGGCTGTGACCGGTGCGGATCAGCGCCTCGATCGGAATGTAGACCGCGTCCGTTTGCGGCGCGGCCTGGATGCTGACCTGTGCGTACATGTTCGGCTGCAAACGCCGGTCGGCGTTATCAAACCGCAGCCTCACCTTGGCGGTGCGCGTCGTCGGGTTGATGTCGGGGTAGACATAATCCACCGTCCCCTGCCAGCGTTGGTCCGGAAAGGCATCGAAGGTGGCGCTCGCCTTTTGTCCTTTGCGCAACAGTGCGGTCTGGCCCGCGTCGATATCTGCCAAGACCCAGACGCTGCTGAGGTCGGCCAGCTTCATCACCGGCGTCGCTGGCATGACATAGGCGCCTTCGCGTACACCGAGACTCATCACCACGCCTGCGTTTTCCGCGTACCGCGACACACGGTCACCGACTTTGCGCGTACGCGCCAGCGCATGAATCTGCGCAGTGCTGAAGCCCAGCGCGCGCATGCGTTCGCCAGAGGCTGCGATCAACGATGGGCTACCGCTGGTCAGCGCCGTCAGGTACTCGCGCTCGGCTGTCGCCAGCTTGGGTGAGAACAAGGCATAGAGCAGCTGTCCGCGCTGCACCGCTTCGCCGACACTGTTGACCGCGAGCTTTTCGATCCAGCCATCGGCGCGGGTGTTGATGCTGACGATGCTGTCTTCGTCATAGTCGACGTAACCCACCGCCTCGATACGATTGGATAGCGCACCTTGCTGGACTTCAGCGGTGCGAACACCGAGGTTATTCACCACGGCCGGGTCGATCCTGACGTCGCTATCGCTGCAGTTGTCGTAGACCGGCACCAAGTCCATGCCCATCGGCGACTTACCGGGTCTGTCGCGACGGAAACTCGAGTCCATCGGCGCCACCCAGTACAGCGGCTTGCGCGCATCGTCATTAGAAACTGCAGTCGTCTTATGTGCGGCCATGTGCCCCATGCCGCGCTTGCCCGCGAAATATCCGCCGACTGCTGCCAGCAAGACGACAATCACGGCAACAAAAAACAAGCTGGATTTATTCATGATCGGTCTCCGTCGCCTGCGACATTGTTGGCGCGGGCATCAGCGCACCGCCGGTCTGGTAATCGAGCGCTGCCAGTTGCGTGAAAAAGTCGGCTTGCGTGCGCGCCAGTTCCAGCTTGGCCAGCAGGTATTGCCGCTCGGCGGTAACGAGCTTCAGAAAATCGCCGTTGCCACCGCTATAGTCGGCTTCAGCCGCTTTCAGATTCAGCTGCGCCAGCGGCAACAGCCGGCCGGCGTAGAGTCCGATACTGTCGCGCGACTGCTGCGCTGTGGCATAGGCCTGATCCAGATTGCTGAGCAGTGTCGCCCTGGCATCCCGCAGCGCCGACCGGCTTTGCTGCAGACGGGCGTTGGCGGCATCCAGCTCGCCTTGGTGTTTCGCGCCAATGGGTATGTTGATCGAGGCGCCGACAATGACCCGCTTCTGCTGCGGGTCCCATAGGCTGTTATAGCCGGCCATCAATTTGAAATCCGGATAAAAGCCCTTATGCGCCAGCGCGACGCGGTCCTGGCCGATGCTGATCTCCGCGTCCAGACGCTTGAGTGCCGGATAGTGCGTTAATGCAGCTTGTTGCAGGCTGGTGTAATCGGGCAGCTCGCCGGGTGCGGGCAAGGCTACTGGCACAGGCAACGGTGTCCGTGGATCGCGGTTGAGCAGGCCGTTGATCCGGCCTTTCACCGTAGCGTTTCGGCGCTTGATTTCCAGCGCCTGATTTTGCAGGCGGATCAACTCCACTTCCGCTTGCAGCACATCCTGCTGTGGCGCCTGACCTGAGCTGTACGCGGTGAGTGCGACGCGGTGCAGACGTTGCAGCAGTGCCTGATTTTCGCGATTCAGCGCCAGCGCCTGATTCACGTAGTACCACTCGGCATACGCGGCGCGGGTGCGTTCGGCAAGTTGCAGGCGAAAATCGGCGAACTGCTGTGCGGCCGACTCGGTCTCCGCGGCGGCGGTCTTGCTGCGAAGATCCAACGTCCCGGGCCAGGGAATCTCCTGCGACAACTCGATGCGCTGGTTCAGCCCGATGTGTGTGCCGTTGTCAGCGCGGTAACCGCCGACGGTTGCAGGTGCCAGCGCATAGGCCAGCGTCGGATCGTCCAGCGCACCGGCAGATTCCGTCCTCGCATGCGCGACCGCGACCGCCGATCGCATCGCGCTCAGGCCCGCGTTGTTTCGCAGAACCTGGGCCACCAGGTCGTTGACTGTCAGCGCAGTCGGGTCCGTATCAGCGGGCGTATCAGCCGATTGTGCAGCCGGAGTGGATGGCGGCTGGGGTACAGCCGTTGGCGTTGCCGCAAATCCTGGCGCTGGAATCCAGACCAGACCTAACACCACCAGCAGCCTCCGCGCCAAAGCACGGGATAGATGAAACATGGAATTTCTCCGCGACAGATCGAATGCTGCGGCGCGCGGGCCGGCAGCGGGGCACAACGATCAGGCGAAGAGAGTTATCGGTGGGCGCAACAGCGGCGCGGATTTTCGCGCGGAGATGGGCGCCGTCGGTCGTAGCGACAATTCAACCGGCAGCGGTACGATATTCAGGGCCGCAATCCGTGGCGGCGCCATCTGCATTTGCATCATCGAACACGCGCTGGCGCAGGCGTGGGCGCAACAGTTTTTCTCGCCAGCCATAGCCGATCCCGGCTGCGCGCAACGCGTCAACACTGCCGGCGTTGCGGCACTCCGGCAAGGTGCATTCAGCGCCGCGGCGTACACGCCCTGACCCGCCATCAACAGGCACAGCAACAGGCAAATCCGGGTGGCGTAACGTCGCATTCAAGCAAGCTACCCCAACGCGGTCTGCCGTGCAATCACACCGGGAGCAGCGAGTTTGAAAGGCGCCCCATCATGGCCGCAAGGTCTTGCGCAGCTTCACGCCATCGGCGCCATCGTCGTAGAAAACCGGCAGCGTGCGGATTTCGGCGTAGCCGTGCTTGCGATAGAGCGCGCGTGCCGCGGCGTTGTCGGCGCGCACCTCCAGCGTGATCGCGGCGATGCCGCGTTTGCGGGCCGTGGCTTCGGCGGCGCGCAGCAGGCGCTGCGCGATACCGCGGCCGCGAGCGACCGGGTCGACCACCACCGAGTAGATGCGTGCGGCGCGACTGCGCGCGCGCGTCAGCAGGATCAGGTTGCCGGCAACAAGGCCGGCCTCGACCTGCGCGACCCAGACCGTCGCGCGCGGCGATCGCAGGAAATCGCGCACCGCGCGCGCCGACATCCGGTCGGACGGGAAATGCCGCTCCAGCTCGAGGATCGCGGCGGCATCCGCAGGCCGCGCCCGGCGAATGGGCGTCGCTGCACTCACGTGCGGGTGCGCGCTTCCAGACGTTTGAGGAAGTGCTCCATGATTTTCCGGTACAGCGCTTCCTTGAGAAACAGGTCCTCGACGCCGTGGTCGATGTTGGGGTTGTCGTTGACCTCGATCACCTTCACGACCTTGCCGAACTGCTTGAGATCGACGCCATAGAGCCCGCTGCCGACCGCGCGCGCGGCATCGACCGCGATCTTCAGCACCTGCGGCGGCACCTCGCTGACGTCGAGCGTTTCGTGGTTGCCTTCCTGCTTGCCGCCGTTCTTGCCGCGCTTGACCACCTGCCAGTGATTGCGCGCCATGTAGTAACGGCAGGCGTAGAGCGGCTGGCCATCGAGCACGCCGACGCGCCAGTCGTAGTCGGTCGGCTCGAACGATTGCGCGATGATCAGGTCGGACCGCTCCAGCATGTCGCGCGTCTGGCGCTTGAGTTCGGCTTCGCTCTCGACCTTGATCACGCCCTTGGAGAACTGCGAATCCGGCTGCTTCAGCACGCAGGGGAATCCCAGCTCGCGCGCCACGTGCCTGACGTTGCCGCGATGGATCAGCAGCGTCTTTGGCTGCGGGATGTGGTGGCGCTCCATCAGTTGCGCGAGGAACACCTTGTTGGCCGCGCGCAGGATCGAGACTGGATCGTCTACCACCACCAGGCCTTCGCGTGCGGCGCGGCGCGAGAAGCGATAGGTGTGGTGGTTGACCGCGGTGGTTTCGCGGATGAACAGGCCGTCGAACTCGGCGACGTGGCCGTAGTCGCTCTTGTCGAGGAACTCGACATCGAAGCCGAGATCCTCGGCCGCCTTCTCGAACTGCTTGAGTGCGCGCGCATTCGACGGCGGCTCCTGCTCGTCTTCGTTGACCAGGATCGCCAGATCGTAACGCGCCGATTCCTTCTTGGTGCGCGGCGCACGCTTGCGCGAGAAATATTCGCCCGCGGACTGGTACAGCATCTCGTGATGCGACGGCGGCACCTCGCCCAATGCAATCGGGCCCACCGTATCGACACGCCACTCGTCGCCGCGATAGACGAACGTGGCCTGCAGCAATGGCGCCGGAAACTGGCTGAACAAGGCCCGCGCCAGGCGCTCGTGGCGCTTGGCCACGGACTGGCCGAAGTACACGTTCATCACGTATTCACTGGAGCCGATGCGCGCCAGCGAAGTCTGGATCAGTTCCTCGATCTCGTCGTTGATGATGCGCGGCGAATCCGCCAGCTTGAGGTCCTGGATCGTGGTGATTTCCGGCAGCGGCTTGTGGCCGCGCGCGCCGGCCAGCAGCGACACATAGTAACCGGTGCTCTGGTAGCTGAACGAGCGGCACAGGTTGTAGACGCGCGTCGTGCGCGGTGCCCGCGTGTGGCTCTCGTGCGTCAGGTAATCCCAGGCGGTGACCACATCGATGCCCGGCGTATCCACCGGCCAGTCCGAGCGCTGGTCGACAACGACGATCCCGCTCATTCAGGCGTCTCGCTGGGGAGAGGGTCTTCGGGCTCGTCGGGCATGTGCGGATTCGAATTGCGGTTCGGTCTTGCGCGCGAATCCTAGCATGGCTTGCGAGCGGCGCACGCATGCTCAATGATGCCGACAGGCATGTGTCTGCGGCGGCGGCGCCGATTCATCATTCACACAGGACATGAGC
>DATMTG010000155.1:0-2647 GCA_035565075.1 Stenotrophobium sp. | reverse complement strand
GAATGCGGTGACCGATTTATTCAGCACATCGATCTGGCTGTTGTAGGCGCTCTGGTGCTGCTTGTAGGTGTCGGAGCGGGCCTTGAGCTGGGCCCCGCGCGAGCTGTACTGCTGCACCTGGGCCTGGTACGCCGCGTTCTGCCCGCGCAGTGCCTTGAGGCTGGCGTTGTAGGCGTCGACCGAGGTCTTGCTGGATTTGTCCACCTTGGCCCTTTGCCGGGAAATCTCCTGCGATTTCTCCGTCAGTGCCTTGCCTTCGGTTTTCAGCGTATTGCCGATGCGGGTCAGCTCGGCGTTCTCCGCCTTGATGGCGTCGGCCTCGGCTTGCAGTCGCGCCTTGTCCGCCCTGAGCGATCGGCCGGCGGCATTGATGCGGTCGATGTTGGCCAGGCACCACTTGAGATCATCCGGCTTGATGATTTCCGGGCCGTAGGTCTTGCTGCCGGCCGGCTGGACCGGGTGGCCGTTGATGACCGCCGCTGCCGCATCCGGATTTTCCGCGGGGACACCTGCCATCGCCACGGGCGGCAGGGGCAGCGCCAGCGCAAGGCCAAGCAGGATTGACGGACAGAGACGCATTGCTTGCATGTTGAAGAGTCCTTGACGGTTGGCGGGCGCCGCTCAGGGCTGCGTCACCTTCGGCTTGGTGATGAACCCCATCTTGACGATGCCCGCGTCCTGGGCGTCGGCCATGATCTCGGCCAGCGCCTGGTACTGGGTGGTCTTGTCCGCCCGCAACTGCAGCTCCGGCTGCGGCTTCTGCAGGGCCGCCTGCTTGATCCGCTCGCGCCACTGGTCCTTGGTGACGGCGATGTCGTTCCAGTAGAGATTGCCGTCGGCGGTCAGCGCCAGCGTGACGATGTTGGGTTCGATCGGGTTCCTGACCGTTGAGGCCTGCGGCAGGTTGATCGGAATCTTGTGGGTCATCATCGGCGCCGTGATCATGAAGATGATCAGCAGCACCAGCATCACGTCGACCAGCGGCGTGACGTTGATCTCGGACAAGGGTGCGTTTTGCTGGCCGCCGCCGCTGCTGAATGCCATCAGGCGCTCCCGCTGGGATCTTCCGGGGCGGTGTCGTCGGTGCGGGCGCCGCCGCCGATTTCGAAGAATTGCTGAAGATCGTAGGCGAAGTTCTCGAAGCTGCCGCCCAGGACCCGATTGGAACGGACCAGGAAGTTGTAGCCCAGCACCGCCGGCACCGCAACGGCCAGGCCGAGCGCGGTCATGATCAGGGCCTCGCCGACGGGGCCGGCGACGGCGTCCAGCGATGCCTCGCCGGTGGCGCCGATGCGGATCAGCGCGTGATAAATGCCCATGACGGTGCCGAACAGGCCGACGAACGGTGCGGCATTGCCTACGGTCGCGAGAAAACTCAGGCCGTTCTCCAGCTTGGCGTTCTCGCGGTTGACCGCCTGGCGCAGTGCGCGCTCGACGAAATCGCTGCGGTTCATGCTGGCGCCGAGACGGCCGCCGGCGTGCAGGTCATGCTGCGTGGCCGCGCTGGCTGCATCGAGCGCAATCTTCGAGAAAGGCTCCGGCCCCGGTTGCTTCTCGAGGGCGGCAACCGCCTCCGGCAGCCCCGGCGCATCCCAGAAACCCTGCACGACCTTGTGCTCGCCGCTGCGGACGATGAAGGAGTGCGCGGCTTTGGTGATGATGAAATACCAGCTGGCGATCGACATCAGCAGCAACAGCACGACCACGGACAGTCCGATGAAATCGGCGCTCTCGAGCAGGTGTGCAAAACCCATCTGGTTCAATGCGGTGGTTGTGTGCATGGTGATTCCTTCATCCTTCGTCGAGTTTGAATACGATGTCTTGCAGCCCTTGTGCCTTGACTGCCACGCCATTCTGCATCTGGGGTACGAACGTGCTCTTCATCGCGGCATTGCGTGCCGCGTTGTCGAGATCGAAGTTGCCGCTGGATTTAACCACTTCCACCTTGGTTGGCACACCATTTTCATCCACATGGATCAACAGCGTCACGGTTCCCTGGATGCCGTCGCGCAGCGCCCTGCGCGGGTAGATCGGCTTGAACTGCTGCTTGATGATGAGATAGTTGCCGGCCGTGCTGGATTTGCTGGTCGGCACCGGTGCCGGGGTGGACGGCGGCGGTGGCGGTTCGGGAATCGGATCGGCTATCGGGATATCGGTGATCACCGGCGGCAGGTCCTGCATCACCTGTTGCGTGACTTTCTGGCTGGTTTTCGGCTGCACCCGCTGGATTTTCGGAGGCTCCGGCGGCGTGGGCTCATCGGGCGGCTTGACCATGCTGACCTGCAGGACCACTTCCTGGGGCGGGGCCGGCGGTGGTTTGCCGTGCGTGAGCCACCAGATCGCGATCACATGCAGCCCGGCGATCACCAGCATGACCGTCGCGTCTCGTAGATTCCAGGCGGGCTGAGGGTAGCGGGCGTGCATCAAATCGTAATTTTCGGGCAATCGCTTCTGCCGCATGCGGCTTCGATGCCCATGCAGTGGCAAAGTTCCAGTATGCGAAGTTGTCTTGGGCCATCCGGCCCGGGTGCCGGCACACCGAATGGCGCGCCGTCTAATGAGAATAGTTTTCAATTGTGCGATAGATGGCCCGTGCTTGGCAAGGCATCAAGTTCCTGCAATCGGTTGCCGCACTCCCCGGCAGTCC
>DATMTG010000154.1:0-1608 GCA_035565075.1 Stenotrophobium sp. | reverse complement strand
TCCGGGTTTCAGCGACGCTTACTTCTTGGCGTCGCTGACTGCATCGCGCGAGGCATGGCCGATATCGGTGGCCGCATCCTTGGCGGCATGACCGACACCCTTGGCGACATCGCGAGTGGCATGGCCGATCTTCCTGGCGGTTTTACGGGTCGCGTGTCCCACGGCGACCGCGCCTTTCTTGATGGCGTGCCCAGTGTCTTTGGCGCCTTGCGCGATTTCGTGCCCGGCCTTGCTGGCGTCGGCCTTGGCGGTCGTGGCGGCAGCGTCATCGGCAAACGCCGGCGCGGCCAGCGCGAATGAGAATGCAAGGGCCAGTGTCATCGTTGCGTATTTCATCGTCATCCTTCCTGATCAGCCGATCTTGCGATTGGAGGCCTGCTGCAGATGCGGGCAGTTTTCCCGCACGCAGTCACCATACATGATGAGACTATGATCGTGCAGCTTGAAGCCGAGTTCCCTGGCTTTTTCATGCTGGCGCTTCTCGATGACGTCGTCCTCGAACTCGGTGACGTGCCCGCATTTGCTGCACACCATGTGATCGTGGTGGTTGCCCCGATCCAGTTCAAACACGGCGTGTCCGCCTTCGAAATGGTGGCGCTTGACCAGGCCGGCGGACTCGAACTGCGTCAGCACGCGGTAAACCGTTGCCAGTCCGACGTCTTCATCAGAGTCGCGCAGGTTGCGATAGATGTCCTCCGCGGACAGGTGCCGCGTCTCGTTGCTCGCCAGCATCTCGAGGATTTTGAGCCGGGGCAGCGTGACCTTGAGGCCGGCGTTGCGAATGTCTGAAGATTCCATAGTCGTGGCCCATAGCCCGGCGGATTTTCGGTATTATCCCACTCCCGTTCTTCGCGGCAACTCTCATGCGCGCTTTTCTCATCCTTGCCCTCGTCATCGGCCTGGGCGGCTGCCAGTTGATCTACAAGCTGCCGACCCGCCAGGGCAATGTCCTCGACCAGAAGCAGCTGGACCAGCTCAAGCTCGGCATGACCCGCGATCAGGTCAAATTCCTGATCGGCACGCCGGTCGCGGCAAGCCCGTTCACCACGGACCGCTGGGACTACATCGGCTACTACCGCTCCCCGCGCGGACAGGTCAGCGATCGCCTGGTCACGCTGTATTTCCAGGACGATAAGCTGAGCCGCATGGTGGGGGTTGATGCGGCGACCAACAACAAGGGCGCCGGCACCGTCGACACCAAGACCGCCGAGGCCGAGAAGAAAAAGGATGCGCTCGAGGCCGAACGCCACGCCAACGACAGCAGCAACACCGGTGTGGTGATGCGCCCGCCGGCGCCCGAGGGACCCAGCACGCAGGAACCGGATCAGATTCCCAATCCCTGATCGCGTCGCGTCAGCCCGAACGCGCGCGTCTGCGCGCTTTCGCCACCCGTTGACGGCGCACGAGCTTCGGGTCCGCGACCAGTTCGCGGTAGATTTCGACGCGGTCGCCGGCCTGTACCGGCGTATCCAGACCGACCGGCCGTGAAAAAATTCCGGTACGGTAGCGGTGAAGGTCGATCTCGGGAAATCGCTGCAGGATACCTGACCGCTCGATGACTTCCGCGACGCGCGTTTGCGGAGCCACATCGACGCTCAGCAGGACTTG
>DATMTG010000153.1:0-2404 GCA_035565075.1 Stenotrophobium sp. | reverse complement strand
CATCATTTCCCACCCGCGACGGCAGAGCGGGTGACGCTAATTTGACGTGGCACGAGGTCTGCACCGCTTCCGGCGACAGGTGTGCGGAGCCGGAATTCCGGCGCGCACCGGCGATCACCGGAAACGTGCATGAATTTCAATCAGCTCCTCAAGCGTGTCGGCAGTCTCGGAGGCAGTGGCCTCGGCGCGCCGATCCTGCTGATGGTGATCCTGAGCATGATGGTCCTGCCGCTCGAACCGTTCATGCTGGATGCGCTGTTCACGTTCAACATCGCGCTGTCCATCGTCATCCTGCTGGCCGTGGTCTACGTACTGCGGCCGATGGATTTCAACGCGTTCCCGACCGTGCTGCTGCTGGTGACGCTTCTGCGGCTGGCGCTCAACGTCGCCTCGACCCGCGTGGTGCTGATGCACGGCCAGGACGGTCCGGGCGCCGCCGGGCAGGTGATCGAGGCCTTCGGCGAGTTCGTCATCGGCGGGCACTACTCGGTCGGTTTCATCGTCTTCATGATCCTGACCATCATCAATTTCATGGTGGTGACCAAGGGCGCCGAGCGCGTGTCGGAAGTGGCGGCGCGCTTCACCCTCGACGCCCTGCCGGGCAAGCAGATGGCGATCGACGCCGATCTCAACGCCGGCCTGCTGACCCGCGAGGACGCCGCGCAGCGCCGTCAGGACGTGCGCGAGGAGGCGGACTTCTACGGCTCGATGGACGGCGCCAGCAAGTTCATCCGCGGCGATGCCATGGCCGGCATCCTGATCCTGTTCATCAACATCGTCGGCGGCCTGCTGATCGGCACGCTCGAACACGGCATGGCGATCGGCGACGCGCTCAAGAACTACACGCTGCTGACCATCGGCGACGGCCTGGTCGCGCAGCTGCCGTCGCTGCTGCTGTCGACCTCGGTGGCGATCCTGGTGACGCGCATGTCGCGCTCGCAGGACATGAGCTCGCAACTGATCTCGCAGATTTTCGGCCAGCCGCGCGTGCTGGTGGTGACCGCGCTGTTGCTCGGCCTGCTCGGGCTGGTTCCGGGTATGCCCAACCTGGTGTTCCTGCTGCTGGCGGCCGGCTGTGGCGGTCTTGCCTGGCTGCTGATGAAGCGCGGCGCGCAGGCCAAGAGCGAGGGCGAGGCGCAGCAGGCCGCAGTGCCGGCTGCGCCGCGGGAATTGTCCTGGGACGATGTCGCGCCCGAGGACGTGCTCGGCCTCGAAGTCGGATACCGGCTGATTCCGCTGGTCGATACGCGCCAGGGCGGCGAGCTGATGTCGCGTATCAAGGGCGTGCGCAAGAAGCTCACGCAGGAACTCGGTTTCCTGGTGCAGGCGGTGCACATCCGCGACAACCTCGAGTTGCAGCCCGGCGCCTATCGCATCACCCTGCACGGCGTGCCACTGGCGACCGGCACGGTCTATCCGGATCGCGAGATGGCGCTCAACCCCGGGCGCGTGTTCGGCACGCTCGAAGGCATCGTCGCGCGCGATCCGGCGTTCGGGCTCGAATCGGTCTGGATCGAGAAGGGCGTACGCGAACATGCGCAGACCCTCGGCTACACCGTGGTCGATGCCGGCACCGTCATCGCCACCCACCTGTCGCACATCATCAAGCAGCACGCGCCGGAACTGCTTGGCCATGACGAAGCGCAGGCGCTGCTCAACGGCCTGGCCAAGGCCGCACCCAAGCTGGTCGAGGACCTCGTGCCCAAGACGCTGACGCTGTCGGTGTTCGTCAGGGTGCTGCAGGGCCTGCTGGCGGAGCAGATCCCGCTGCGCAACCTGCGCGGCATCGCCGAGGCTTTGGCGGAGCACGCGCCGCGCAGTCAGGATCCCGTCGTCCTGATCGGTGCCGTACGGGTCGCGCTGGGTCGCCAGATCGTTCAGGAAATCAACGGTATGGCACCGGAACTGCCGGTCATGACGCTGGCGCCGCAACTGGAACGAGTGTTGCAGGACACCCTGCAAAGCGGCGGCGCGGTATTGGAACCCGGACTGGCGGAACGCATGCACAAATCGATCAGCGACAGCGTACAGAAGCAGGAACTGGCGGGGCAGCCCGCGGTGCTGCTGGTGCCGGCGCCGCTGCGGCCGCTGCTGGCCAAGTTCACGCGCCAGACCGTGCCCGGCCTGCATGTGCTGTCCTACAACGAAGTCCCCGAGAGCAAGCAGATCCGCATGGTCGGCGCGGTCGGCTATTGATCGCGACGCCCTATTCACCCATTCCACGAGATCCGGAACGGCAACATGAAAATCAAACGCTTCATGGCCAGGAACATGCGGGAAGCCATCCGCATGGTCCGCGACGAACAGGGACCCGATGCGGTGATCCTGTCGAACAGCCGCGTCGGCAACGAGATCGAGGTGGTGGCCGCGGTCGATTACGACGCCGCGCTGATGCACCAGGCGG
>DATMTG010000152.1:0-1706 GCA_035565075.1 Stenotrophobium sp. | reverse complement strand
ACGACTGCGGAAGTCCGCGGCGCGACGCCGCGCACCCGGGCGAGCGGCGATGTGCGGGAAAGCTGCGGCGCGAACTGGAGCACGGTCATGACGATGTCCTCAGAAAGGCATCAGCGGCGAGCTGAAGAAGCGCGCCAGCCAGCCCTTGGTGTTGGATTCGGCCAGCGAGCCGGTGCCGACATAGGCAACGCGCGCATCGGCGACGCGGCTCGATTGCACGGTGTTGTCCGGTGCGATGTCGGCGGGGCGCACGATGCCTTCGATGCGCACGTCCTGCGATCCCTGGTTGATGTCGAGATGCTTCATGCCGCGCACGACCAGGTTGCCGTTGGGCTGGCGCCCGACCACGGTGACGGTGACGCTGCCCTGCAGGGTGTTGGTCTGGGCGCTGTCGCCGCTGCCGCTGAAGCCGTGCTTGGAATCGAGCGCGCCGGACAGCACCGGCGCGCCGTGTACCGTCACCGGCATGCCGAAAATGGTGGGCGCACTCATGCTGGAGTCGCTCTGCTTGGCGGTGCTGGTGCTGGAAGTCGTTTTCGCCTGGGTGTTCTCGACCAGCAGGATCGTCAGGATGTCGCCGATGTTGTGCGCCTTCTGGTCCTCGAACAGGGCCATGCCCTGCCCGTTCTGGAAGATCGCCCCGGGCGTCGGCGGCGGCAGCGACGCCAGCTCCGGCGGCGCGTCCGCATCCTTGAGCGCGGGCGAACCGGCGCAGGCGCCGAGCAGAAACAGGGCGGCGGCTACGACCATCCGCCTGAACGACAGCGCGATCGATGCAACCGGTTCATGCCGTGTCATGGCCGCCTCACATGTTCTGGTTGACGTACTGCAGCATCGCGTCGGTGGTCTGGATCGCCTTGGAGTTGATCTCGTACGCGCGCTGCGTTTCGATCATGTTGACCATCTCCTCGACGATGTCGACGTTCGAGGACTCCAGCGAGCCCTGGGCCAGGGTGCCGAGACCGCTGATGCCGGGCGTGCCGGTCTGCGGCGGACCGCTGGCGCCGGTCTCGAGAAACAGGTTGCCGCCCTTGGCCTGGAGGCCGGCGGGATTGATGAAGTCGGCGATGGTCAGCGTGCCGACCTGCTGCGGCTGCGCCTGTCCCGGCAGCTGCACGCTGACGGTGCCGTCGCTGCCGATGCTGATGCTCTGCGCGCCCTGCGGAATGGTCACGCCGGGTTGCAGCGCGTAGCCCTCGGCGTTGACGATCTGGCCCTGGCTGTTGAGCTGGAAGGTGCCGTCGCGGGTGTAGGCCATGGTGCCGTCGGGCTGCTGTATCTGGAAAAAGCCGCGACCGTTGATCGCCACGTCGAGCGGATTGTTGGTCTGCGACATGTTGCCCTGCTGGAATTCCTTGTCGGTCGCGACCACCCGCACGCCAGTGCCGAGCTGCAGGCCGGTCGGGTCCTGCGTCTGCTGCGTGGTCTGCGCGCCGGGCTGGTGCACGGTCTGGTAGAGCAGGTCCTCGAATGCCGCGCGGCCTTTCTTGAAGCCGGTGGTGTTGACGTTGGCCAGGTTGTTGGCAACTACGGTCATGCGCATCTGCTGCGCGTCGAGTCCGGTCTTGGCGACCCAGAGAGCCTGATTCATCGTGCACCTCACTCAATCGTTCGGATGGGGATCCGCGTTGCAGGAGGTCTTACAAGTTCCGGGCCAGACCGGCTCTGCGGGCCTGGGCAGCGGCGACGCGTGCGGCGCGCAGCGG
>DATMTG010000151.1:0-5260 GCA_035565075.1 Stenotrophobium sp. | reverse complement strand
GAAATTCGAGCATTCCCCTTACAAAAATCATCTGGAAACCCGCATGAAAGCGATCGTCTGCAAAGCCTTTGGTCCTCCCGAGAGCCTGGTTTTCGAGGAACAGCCGTCGCGCCCGGTCGGGCCGACCGAAGTCCGTGTGGCGGTCAAGGCGGCCGGCGTCAATTTTCCGGACACGCTGATCATCCAGGGCAAGTACCAGCTCAAGGCCGAGCCGCCGTTTACGCCCGGCGCGGAAGTGGCGGGCACGGTGACCGAGCTGGGCGCAAAGGTCCGTCATGTGCGCATCGGCGACGAAGTCGCCGCGATCGTTCCGGTCGGCGGCTATGCCGACGAAGTGGTGGCCGCGGGCGATGCGGTGATTCCGCTGCCCAGGGGCATGAGCCACGAACAGGCGGCGGGTTTTCCGCTGGTCTATGGCACCTCGATGCACGCGCTCAAGCAGCGCGGCCAGTTGCAGGCGGGAGAAACGCTGCTGGTACTGGGCGCCGCAGGCGGGGTGGGCCTGTCGGCGGTGCAGATCGGCAAGCTCATGGGCGCGCGCGTGATCGCCGCCGCCAGCTCCGCCGAAAAGCTGGCGCTGTGCCAGCAGAACGGTGCGGATGAGGTGATCAACTACTCCAAGGAAAGCCTCAAGGAAGCGGTCAAGAAACTGACCAAGGGCAAGGGCGCTGATGTCATCTACGATCCGGTCGGTGGTGATCTGGGGCAGGAATGCCTGTCCTGCATCGCCTGGAATGGCCGCTACCTGGTCATCGGCTTTGCCTCCGGTACGATTCCGCAGATTGCAGTCAACCGGCTGCTGCTCAAGAGCGCGTCCGCCGTGGGGGTGTTCTGGGGCGCATTCATCATGCGCGAGCCGAAAGTCAGCTACGAGAATTTCCAGCAGCTGTTCGAATGGTTCGCCGACGGCAAGCTGGTGCCGCATGTCTCGCGTCGCTACGCGCTGGCGGATGCCGGCAAGGCCTTGCGCGAGTTGCAGGATCGCAAGGCGACCGGCAAGTTGATCCTGGTGCCCTGAGGGTGTTCCGCAATATTCTCGTGGTCTGCACCGGCAATATCTGCCGCAGCCCGATGGCCGAGCAGCTGCTGCGCGAGCGGACTGCCGCCAAGGGGATCAAGGTCAGTTCGGCCGGGACCGGCGCCATGGCCGGCTGGCCGGCGGACGAACTGGCGCAGGAGGTGATGCGGGAACACGGACATGACATCTCGGCGCACCGCGCGCAGCAGATCACGCTGCCGATGCTGACCGGCAGCGACCTGATCCTGACGCTCGACCAGACGCACTCGGACTGGATCAATTCGCGCTATCCGCAGTTTCGTGGGCGGGTTTACAAGTTGTTGAAATGGCAGAAGAACGTGGACGTGGAGGACCCGTACATGCGGCCCCGGAAAGCGTTCGAACGCGCCTATGCCGACTGTGTCCGCGGGGTCGACGACTGGCTGCTCAAGCTGGCTTGAGCCATCGGGTATAATGCGAGGCCGTCTTGCAGACGCCCCTAGATGTCCAGAAAGCTTTATCTCATTACCTACGGCTGTCAGATGAATGAGTACGACTCGGCCAAGATGGCCGACGTGCTGCATCAATCGCACGGGTACGAACGGACCCACGCCCCCGAAGAAGCCGACCTGCTGCTGCTCAACACCTGCTCGATCCGCGAGCGGGCGCAGGAGAAGGTGTTCTCGGAGCTGGGCCGCTGGCAGAAGTGGAAAGCCGAGGTGCCGGGCCGCGTGATCGGCGTCGGTGGCTGTGTCGCCAGCCAGGAAGGCGAGGCCATCGTCAGTCGCGCACCGCATGTCGACATCATCTTCGGGCCGCAGACTCTCCATCGCCTGCCGCAGCTGCTGGACCAGACTCGGGGCAGCGCCGGGCCGGCGGTGGACATCAGCTTTCCCGAGATCGAGAAATTCGACCGCTTGCCCGAGCCGCGCGCCGAAGGGCCGACGGCCTTCATCAGCATCATGGAAGGCTGCTCAAAATACTGCACCTTCTGCGTCGTGCCCTATACCCGTGGCACCGAAGTCAGCCGGCCGCTGGACGATGTGCTGACCGAATGCGCGCAGCTGGCGGACCAGGGTGTGCGCGAAATCACGCTGCTCGGGCAGAACGTCAACGCCTATCGCGGCCGCATGGGCGATACCAGCGAATATTGCGACCTGGCGCTGCTGGTGCATTACGTCGCGCGTATCCCCGGCATCGAGCGCATCCGCTATACCACCTCGCACCCGAATGAATTCAGCGACGCGCTGATCGAGGCCTTCGCCGAACAGCCGAAGCTGGCCAATGCGCTGCACCTGCCGGTGCAGTCGGGTTCAGACCGCATCCTGGGCATGATGAAGCGCAACTACACGCGCGCCCAGTTTCTCGACAAGATCCGGCGCGTGCGCGCGCTGCGACCGGACCTCTCGCTGTCCTCGGATTTCATCATCGGGTTTCCCTCGGAGACCGAGGAAGATTTCCGGCAGACGATGGACCTGATCGAACAGGCCGGCTGCGACTTCGCCTACAGCTTCCTCTACAGTCCGCGCCCCGGCACGCCGGCGGCAAACCTGCGCGACAACGTGCCGCTGGCCGACAAGCAGAGCCGCCTGCAGGTCTTGCAGGCCCGCATCCGCGAACTCGATGCCGCCTACAAGCAGGGGCTGGTCGGCAGTACGCAGCAGGTTCTGGTCGAGCGCGCCGCGACGCGCGGGCAGGGCCAGATAGCCGGGCGCACGTCGAGCAATCGCGTGGTGAATTTCGACGGCTCGCTGGCCATGGTCGGCCAGATGGTGGATGTGGTCATCACCGAGGTGCAGCCCAATTCGCTGCGCGGGGTGCTCCGGATGAAGGCCGATGGTCTTGAATGGCCATCGGCCCCGGAGCGCCGCCGCGCCAAGGATGGCGCGGCCGGGGGTCATTTGAAGAGCGAATGCCTCGCCATGGATGGCAACGCAGGGCCTTCAAAATGAGCTCGCCCCAACGTAGCCTGACTGCGCGTCTGGATGTCGTGTTCGCGCCCGACGACGGGCAGAGGATCGCCAATCTCAGCGGCCCGTTCGATACGCACCTGCGCCAGATCGAACTGCGCCTGGGCATCGAGATTCGCAGCCGCGGCAACCATTTCCAGTTGACCGGCGCCCGCGGCGACATCGCCCGCGGCGAAGCGATCCTGAACGCGTTGTTCAATCAATCGGCGGAAGAAGTCATCACCACCGAGCTGGTGCACCTGGCGCTGGCCGAGCACGCCGACCCGGTCGTCACCGAACTGGCGGTGGCGGAGGAATCGACGCAGGGCGAGATCGTGATCCGCACCAAGCGCGGCGTCGTGCGCGGGCGCAGCCCGCACCAGAAGCAGTACCTGAAGAACATCGCCACCCACGATCTCAGCTTCGGCATCGGACCCGCGGGCACCGGCAAGACCTACCTGGCCGTGGCCAGCGCCGTCAACGCGCTGGAACGCGATCGGGTGCGGCGCATCGTGCTGGTGCGCCCGGCGGTCGAGGCCGGTGAGAAGCTGGGATTCCTGCCCGGCGACATGGCAGACAAGATCAATCCCTACCTGCGGCCGCTGTACGACGCGCTGTACGAAATGCTGGGCTTCGAGAAAGTCTCGCGGCTGGTCGAAAAAAGCGTGATCGAAGTGGCGCCGCTGGCGTTCATGCGCGGCCGCACGCTCAACGAATCGTTCATCATCCTCGACGAGGCCCAGAACACCACGGTCGAGCAGATGAAGATGTTCCTGACGCGCATCGGCTTCGGCAGTGTCGCGGTGGTCACCGGCGATGTCACCCAGATCGATCTGCCGCGCCACGAGAAGAGCGGCCTGCGCCACGCGATGGCCGTGCTCGAGGGCGTGGCCGGCATCGCGTTTTCACCGTTCAGGAAAGAGGACGTGGTGCGCCATCCGCTGGTGCAGGCCATCGTCCAGGCTTACGAGCTGCATGAGCAGGATGCACCGCGACAATGAACGAAGTCACGGTCCAGCGTGCGGTCACTGCGGCGGGGATTCCCGCGGCATCCAGCCTTCGCCATTGGGCCCGTGCGGCGCTGGAAAAATCCGGCGGCATCGTCATCCGCATCGTTGACGAGGCCGAGAGCCGCGAACTCAACTGTCGCTACCGGCAAAAGGACAGGCCGACCAACGTGCTGTCCTTTGCCTACGATCAGGACGATACCCTGGGCGATCTGGTGATCTGCGCGCCGGTCGTCGCGCGTGAGGCGCAGGAGCAGCACAAGCAGAGCCGCGCCCACTGGGCGCACATGGTGGTGCACGGCTGCCTGCATCTGCAGGGGCATGACCACGAGCAGGACGCGCAGGCGGCGGCGATGGAAGCGCTGGAAATCCGTATCTTGGAGCAACTGGGATTCGACAATCCCTATCTGGAAAAATGAACGACGAACCCGGCAGTACGCACGATCACACGGCCGCCCGCTGGTGGCATCGACTGGCACAGCGCATGGGCGGCGCGCTGCGCACGCGCGAGGACCTGCTCGAGCTGCTGCAGGAAGCGCGCAGCGCCGAGCTGATGGATGCCGATGCGCTGACCATGTTCCAGGGCGTGCTGGAGACGGCGGAAACGCAGGTGCGCGACATCATGGTGCCGCGTGCGCAGATGGTGGTGGTGGAGCGCGACTGGGCGCTGGATCAACTGCTGCGTGTGGTGGTGGAGTCCGGTCACTCGCGGTTCCCGGTGATCGGCGACTCCAAGGATGAAATCGTCGGCATCCTGCTGGCCAAGGACCTGCTCAAGTTCACCTCGACCGTGCCCGGCTTCGATGCCGGCACCTTCGATCTGGGCCGCATGCTGCGGCCGGTGGCGTTCATCCCCGAGAGCAAGCGCGTCAACGTGCTACTCAAGGATTTCCGCAAGGGCCGCAACCACATGGCGCTGGTGGTGGACGAATACGGCGGCGTGGCCGGACTGGTGACCATCGAGGATGTGCTCGAACAGATCGTCGGCGAGATCGACGACGAGTATGACGAGGCCGAAGGCGCGCTGATCCTCAAGCAGGACGAGCGGCGCTACCTGGTCAATGCGCTGACGCCGATCGAGGATTTCAACAAGTACTTCGGCAGCGAGTTCTCCGACGAGGAATTCGACACCGTCGGCGGGCTGGTGATGCACCGTTTCGGCCACATGCCCAAGCGCGGCGAAAGCGTGCGCATCGGCCGCTTCAGTTTCAACGTGCAGCGCGCCGACAGCCGGCGTCTGCACATGCTGCAGGCGACGATCTCACCGGGCTGAGGACTGGAACCGGCGCCCGCTGTGCCGGTTCCGG
>DATMTG010000150.1:0-3822 GCA_035565075.1 Stenotrophobium sp. | reverse complement strand
GTTCGAAACACACCGCGGTGGCGATATGGGGCAATTGCTGCGTGCCTTGCAACAAATGAACGCCAATCTCCTGGCGATCGTCGGCGACGTGCGCACCAATGTCGATGCCGTGAACGTCGCGACCAGGGAAATTGCCGCAGGCAATATGGATCTGTCGACGCGCACCGAAGCGCAAGCCGCCAGCCTCGAACAAACCGCGTCCAGCATGGAAGAATTTTCCTCGAGCGCGAAGCTGAATGCGGACCACGCGCAGCGCGCCAACGAACTTGTCGAGTCCGCCTCGGCCGTTGCGGTCAAGGGTGGTCAAGCCGTGTCGAGGGTGGGCGCGACGATGGGCGGTATCAGTGCCTCGGCGAAGAAGATCGCCGACATCATCGGCCTGATCGATCGTATCGCGTTCCAGACCAATATCCTGGCGCTGAATGCCGCCGTCGAGGCGGCGCGCGCGGGCGAGCAGGGGCGTGGCTTTGCCGTGGTCGCCGCCGAGGTGCGGAGCCTGGCGCAGGGCTCCGCCGCCGCGGCCAAGGAAATCAAAGGTCTGATCGACGACTCGGTTGCGCGGGTCGAGCTGGGGAACCGCCTGGTCGGCGACGCCGAGCACACCATGACGGACATCGTGGAGTCGGTGCGGCGCGTGGCCGGCATCATGCACGAGATCGCTTCCGCCAGCCGTGAGCAAAGCAGCGGCATCGACCAGGTCAACCGGGCCATCGGCACGATGGGTGAAGTCACTCGGCAGAATGCCGCGCTGGTGGAACAGACGGTCGCAGTGGCTTCCAGCCTGGAAGAGCAGGCAATGCAGCTGTCGCAGGCGGTGAGCGTATTCAAACTGGACGGGAAGAAGCATGAATATCACTAACCTGAAGATCGGCACGCGCCTTGTTGCCAACAATGTCGTGATGGGCCTCCTGCTGGTGGCCTGTATTTCCCTGGGCATCACCATGCTGGGCCGCGTCAATGGCGCGACTGCGATCATCGTCACGGACTCCGTGCCGAAGGCGGCGCAGGCGACGCAGGCGATGGGCGATATCAATGACATCGCGATTGCGTTGAGCAATATGCTGCTCAACGAGGATAGCGGGGAGAGGAGCATGCAGCAAGCGCACATCACGGAATCGCGAAAAGGCTTGCACGAAAAACTCGCCTATCTGGAGCGAACGGTCGATCTGCCGAAAGGCAAGGCACTGTTGCGGAAAGCGCTGGACGCCGATGCGCAGTACGCGGTCTGCACCGACCGGTTGCTCACGCTGCTTGCCACCGATACGCCGGACGCGCAGAAGGCTTACCTGAACCGGACCTTTGGTCCGGCATTGGCCGCGTACAAGGCCGCGATCAACGACATCATCGGATTCGAGGTGGAGCGCATGAACGCGTATAGCGAACGTGCCGCGACGACCCATGCGACCAGCCGCCTGATGATGCTCGGCCTGGGCGCTGCGGCGTTGCTGTTCGCCGCTGTCATGGGCATCCGGATCACGCTCTCGATCACCCGTCCGCTGAAGCAGGCGCTGACGCTGGCCAATACGGTTGCCGCGGGCGACCTGACCAGCCGGATCGACGTCCGGACCACGGAAGAAACCGGGCAGCTCCTGCAGGCGTTGAAGAACATGAACGATAGCCTGGTGACGATCGTCGCTCAAGTGCGCAACGGCACCGGGGCGCTTGCCAGCGCCTCCAGCCAGATCGCCACCGGCAATCTCGATTTGTCCTCGCGCACCGAGCAGCAAGCGAGCTCGCTGGAAGAAACCGCTTCCTCGATGGAAGAATTGACGTCGACCGTCCGGCGCAACGCCGACGACGCGCGCGAGGCAAACGGCCTGGCGCTGTTGGCCTCCGAAACGGCGGTCAAGGGTGGGGCGGTGGTGCTGGAGGTCGTCGAGACGATGAGTTCGATCCACGAGTCGTCCAGGATGATCGTGGACATCATCGGCGTGATCGATGGGATTGCGTTCCAGACCAATATCCTGGCGCTGAACGCGGCGGTGGAAGCGGCGCGCGCCGGCGAGGCGGGGCGCGGCTTCGCCGTGGTGGCCGCCGAAGTACGAACGCTTGCGCAACGCAGTGCGGTCGCGGCCAAGGAAATCAAGGCACTCATCGACAATTCGGTGGGAAAAGTGGACGCGGGAAGCAAGCTGGCGGAGCGGGCCGGCGCGGCGATGGAAGAGATCGTCGACAGCGTCAAGCGCGTCGGCGGGATCATGGGCCGGATCACCGCCGCCGCGCAGGCGCAGACGGCCGGGATCGAACAGGTCAACCAGGCCATCGGGCAGATGGACCACGTCACGCAGCAGAATGCGGCGCTCGTGGAGGAAGCGGCAGCGGCGGCCCAGTCCATGCAGGACCAGGTGGCGACACTGGCGGATGTCGTCAGCGTATTCAAGCTTGATGCGCCGGCGCCACGCCTGGCCATTGCGACGCCATTGCTCGGCGATCAGCCCTGCAAATAGGAAAATTTTTTACGCTGCGTATGATAGTATTTTCGTTGCATTGACGCGGATTAAACTTATAAAGAAGCAGGAAAAACCGCTGCTCACATCATGCGCGCTGCGAGTGGGGAAACAGTCCGGGCGACGACGCCGTATTCCATGCTCGGAACACGAATCCCATCATTGGTCGTTCATTATGCGTTCGAGAGAGAGACTATGGCGCACTGCACTTTTCCTTCCGTGACTCCGGCCGATTCCGTGCTGTCGGCCTATGGCCTGTGCCAGACGTCCGACATCGAAGAGGCGCGCTCGGTCGGTGAGCACATCTTTTGCAAGAACACGATCTATTCCAGAGATCCCCAGTTCAATACGCGCGTCAATTACCGGCGCGCGGGCAGCCTGGGCGTGGGGCGCATGACCTATGGCGGCGAGACCATCATCGATCCGGATGTGATGGAGTCGTTTGCGCTGATCCAGGTGCCGATCAGGGGGCGCGAGCTGATCGAAAGCGACGGCAAACCCGTCTTGTTCGAAGCCGAGCAGGGCGTGGTGCTGAACGCGCATGCGCGCACGCGCATCCACCACATGGCGAACACCGAGAAGATCATCGTCCGGGTCGATAACGACGTCGTCAAACGCCATTGCCAGCAGCATCTCGGCCGCACCTTGCAGAAGGACGTCGAGTTCAAGACGGGCATGGCGCTGAATACGCCCGACGGCCGCAATTTTGTCCAGATGCTGGCGTGGATGTGCGACGTCCTGTCGAACTCGAACAAGCTGTCGCCGCTGTTGAGCAAACAACTGGAATCGACGTTCGTGGGCACGCTGTTGAGCTGCCAGCCGAACAACTACAGCGCGGAACTGCACGAAGACAAAGGGCAGTCCATCGCGCCGTCCTTCGTCAAGCGCATCGAGCATTACATCGAAGAGCATGCCCATGAGCCGATTTCGGTGGGTGACCTGGCGGAATATGCCGGCGTCAGCACGCGCTCGCTGTTCTCCGCGTTTCGCCGCTTCCGCAATATCTCGCCGATGCACTACCTGAAGGAAGTCCGCCTGCGCCGCGTGCATGACGAACTCCAGCAGGCCCAACCTTCCAGCGGCACCGTGACCGCCGTCGCATTCCGCTGGGGCTTCAGTCATCTGGGGCACTTCACGACCGACTACAAGCGCCGCTTCGGCGAAACCCCGTCCGAAACCTTGATGCGTTCCTGACGCGTACTTGATGCGCCGGCGCTCGCCGGTGCATGACCCGTAGCACCTTCGCTGCACCGCGCGTGCATGCCGCAGGCGCCGCTCCGGCGCCATCCTACCGAACCTTCGATGCGCGCCCGATCGCCGCCGGCCGCCATGGCCTGCGCCGACCGGCGCGACAGCGCGTTCTTTTCTGCATTGA
>DATMTG010000149.1:0-2220 GCA_035565075.1 Stenotrophobium sp. | reverse complement strand
AATACGCCGCTGGTCAAACTGACCCGCATGCCTGGCATCGGCGACAACACGCTGCTGGTCAAGCTCGAAGGCAACAATCCCGCCGGCTCGGTCAAGGACCGCCCGGCGTATTCGATGATCCGGCGCGCTGAGGAGCGCGGCCAGATCAAGCCCGGCGACACGCTCATCGAAGCCACCAGCGGCAACACCGGCATCGCGCTGGCGATGGCCGCGGCGATGATGGGCTATCGCATGGTGCTGGTCATGCCCGAGCACATGTCGGCCGAGCGCCGCGCCTCGATGAAGGCCTACGGCGCCGAGATCATCCTGGTGACCAAGGAGCAGAGCATCGAGGGTGCGCGCGACCTCGCTCAGCAGATGCAGCGCGAGGGCAAGGGCCACGTGCTCGACCAGTTCGGCAATTCCGACAATCCGCGTGCGCACTACGAGGGCACCGGCCCCGAGATCTGGCAGGGTACGCAGGGCGCGATCACGCACTTCGTCTCCAGCATGGGCACCACCGGCACCATCATGGGCACCTCGCGCTACCTCAAGGAGCAGAGCCGCACGGTGCAGATCGTCGGCGTGCAGCCGGACGGCGAGTCGAGCATCCCCGGCATCCGCAAATGGCCGGAGGAATATCTGCCGAAAATCTTCGACCGTTCGCGGATCGACCGCATCATCGAAGTCACCGCGAAGAATGCCGAGGACACCATGCACCGGCTCGCCGAATGCGAGGGCGTGTTCTGCGGGCCGTCGTCCGGCGGTGCGCTGTGGGCGGCGCTGCAGGTCTGCCGCGAGGTGGAACACGCGACGATCGTGTCCATCGTCTGCGATCGCGGCGACCGCTACATCTCCACCGGCATCTTCCCGGCATGAGCCGGACGCGCCGCAAGCCGGTTCCGGCCGGTGAATTCGTCGCCGACATCATTGACCTCGCCGAAGACGGCCGCGGCTTCGCGCGCGTCGACGGCAAGGCGACATTCATCGCCGATGCGCTGCCCGGCGAAACCGTGCGCTATCGCTACCAGCGCGTCGCGCGCGATGCCGACGAAGGCCATCTGCTGGAGATCGTCAAGGCCTCGCCGGACCGCGTGACGCCGGCCTGCGCGCATTTCGGCACCTGCGGCGGTTGCAGCTTGCAGCACCTGGCGCCGCTCCGACAGATCGAATTCAAGCAGAAGCAGTTGCTCGATGCCTTCGCCCGCATCGGCAAGGTGCGGCCGCTGGAGATCGTCGCGCCGATCACGGGCGATCCCTGGCACTATCGCCGCCGCGCGCGCCTGGGCGTCAAGCACGTCGACAAGAAGGGCGGAACGCTGGTCGGATTCCGTGAACGCGAGAGCCGCTATCTCGCCGTGCTCGAATCCTGCCAGGTGCTGGACCGCCGCATCGGCCTGAAGCTGCGCGAACTGGCGGGATTGATCGAGTCGCTGAGCATCCGCACGCAGATTCCCCAGATCGAAGTTGCCGCCGCCGATCATGTCGCGCTGGTGCTGCGCGTGCTAGCGACGCCGTCGCCCGACGACATCGCCGCGCTCGAGCGGTTTGCGCTGCAGCAGGATTTCGAGATCTACCTGCAGAGCGGCGGGCCGGAGACGATCGCGCCGCTGACGCCGCCGGCGCGCGTGTTGCACTATTCGCCGGATGGCTCCGGCAACGCGCTGCGGTTCCAGCCGACCGACTTCATCCAGATCAACGCTGCGGTCAGCCAGCAGATCGTGCAACGAGCGCTCGACTGGCTGGCGCTGCAAAAAGGCCAGCGCGTACTGGAACTGTTCTGCGGCCTCGGCAATTTCTCGGTACCGCTGGCCGGTCGCGGCATCGAACTGGTCGCCGTGGAAGGCGACGCCCAGCTGGTGCAGCGCGCGCGCGACAACGCCCAGCGCCTGGGGCTGGACATCCGCTTTGAATGCGCCGACCTGTTCAAGCCGGAGGCGCAGGCCCCCTGGCTGCAGGGCGATTACGACGCCGTGCTGCTCGATCCGCCGCGCAGTGGTGCGCGCGAAATCCTGCCGCTGATCGCCGCCCGGCGCCCGCGGAAAATCGTCTACGTGTCCTGCCATCCGGGCACGCTGGCGCGCGATGCCGGCGCGCTGGTCAACGAGCATGGCTACCGTCTGCAGCGCGCCGGCGTGATGGACATGTTTCCGCACACCTCGCACGTCGAAAGCATGGCCCTGTTCGAGCGTGACTGATGGGCATCGAGATCGAACGCAAATTTCTGCTCAGGGACGGGCG
>DATMTG010000148.1:0-8844 GCA_035565075.1 Stenotrophobium sp. | reverse complement strand
ACAGCCTCGTGAAAAAAAGATTGCAGATTGATGACACTACTCTTCCGTACTGCTTTCCCTATGCCCCGGAATCGGAATCGCAATGTCCATGCCAATGTCCATGCCAATGCCGTTTGCACATTGTCAGCAACCGCTGCAACGAAACTGTAAAGAATCGTGGCTACCATTCACCCGCAACTTATGAACAGTTCCATCACAGGAGAGTTACGGTGAGCCTCAAGACTTCCATCGCAGGCCGGGTCGCTATCGCCTTGGCAGGCACGCTGCTGGCCACACACGCCTTCGCCGCAGATATTTCCGGCGCGGGTGCAACCTTCCCCTACCCGATCTATGCCAAGTGGGCCGATACCTACAAAAGGGAAACCGGTATCGGCCTGAACTACCAGTCGATCGGTTCAGGCGGCGGCATCAAGCAGATCAAGGCCAAAACCGTCACCTTTGGCGCCAGCGACAAGCCGCTCACACCGGAAGAACTCAACGCCGCCGACCTGACCCAGTGGCCGATGGTGATGGGCGGCGTGGTACCGGTGGTCAACATCAAGGGCATCGCCCCGGGTCAACTGACGCTGGACGGTCCGACGCTGGCCAACATCTACCTGGGCAAGATCGCCAAGTGGAACGATGCCGCGATTGCGAAGCTGAATCCAGGCGTCAAACTGCCCGGCACGGCGATTGCCGTGGTGCATCGCTCCGACGGCTCCGGCACGACCTTCAACTTCTCCTACTATCTGGCCCAGGTCAGCCCGGCATGGAAAGATAGCGTCGGCGTGAGCACTTCGCTGGAATGGCCGGTCGGCATCGGCGGCAAGGGCAACGAAGGCGTGGCCAGCATGACCAGCCTGACCGACGGTGCCATCGGCTTCGTCGAGTATGCCTACGCACTGCAGAACAAGATGGCCTACACCCGGATGGTCAACAAGGCCGGCAAGACGGTTGCGCCCGACAGCAAGAGCTTCGAAGCCGCAGCCGCCAACGCCGACTGGGCCCACGCACCGGAGTACTACCTGATCCTCACCAACCAGCCGGGCGACGACAGCTGGCCGATGACTGCCGCAACCTTCATCCTCATCCACAAAGCCCCGAAAAACACCGTAGACGCACTGTCTGCCCTCAAGTTCTTCGACTGGTGCTACAAGAATGGCGGCAAGTCCGCAGCCGAACTGGATTACGTGCCGATGCCGGGCAAGGTTGCCCGCATGGTCGAGGACAGCTGGATAGCGAACATCAAGGACGCATCCGGCAAACCGATCTGGACTGCAAAATAATTGCCAGCGAACACGGCGGGGCCAGCGGCAACGGCCTCGCCCGAGTTTTCTGATATACCATCCACCCACCAAGCCGCACGCCGGGAAACACGCGTGGACACTGCACAAAACATCGCAAGCCGCATACAAATCGGCAACGCAGTGCTGGCCCGGAACAGCGTTCGCGACGCTTTTGCACGCTATCTCACACAGGCTGCCGCCGTTCTCGTGCTGACCATGCTGGGCAGCGTGATGCTGGCCCTGCTGCAAGGCTCTTTGCCCGCCATCAAGACTTTCGGGTTCGGGTTCCTGACTTCGCAGAGATGGAATCCGGTCACCGAAAAATTCGGCGGCGCCGCCGCCATCTATGGAACGCTGGTCACATCGCTCATCGCCATGGCGATTGCGGTTCCGGTCGGCCTGGGCATCGCCGTCTTCATCACCGAATTGTGCCCACGCTGGCTCAAGCGTCCGATCGGCACTGCGATCGAACTGCTGGCGGGTATTCCCAGCATCATTTACGGCATCTGGGGCCTGTTCGTGCTGGCACCGTTGCTGCAACGCCACGTGCAGCCGCTGCTGATCGATACCTTCGAAAATATTCCCGGGTTATCGCACCTGTTCGCAGGGCCGCCCTACGGCATCGGCATACTGACCGCTGGCCTGATCCTCAGCGTGATGGTGCTGCCGTTCATCACCTCGATCTCGCGCGACGTCTTCGAGACCGTGCCGCCGATGCTCAAGGAATCGGCTTATGGCCTCGGCTGCACCACCTGGGAAGTGGTGCAAAACATCGTCATCCCGTACACCCGCACCGGCATCATCGGCGGCGTGATGCTCGGCCTGGGCCGTGCGCTTGGCGAAACCATGGCGGTCACTTTCGTGATCGGCAACGCGCACCGGATCAGCGGTTCGCTGCTGGCGCCCGGAACCACCATCTCGGCGGTGATCGCCAATGAATTCACCGAAGCCGACGGCAAGCTCTACACCTCTTCGTTGATTGAACTCGGCCTGATTCTGTTCGTCATCACCTTCATCGTGCTGGCCGCTGCGCGCCTGCTGCTACTGCGCATAGAGCGCAAGACCGGGAAATAAACATGGCCGCGCGACCCTCCAACCTCTATGTCCGTCGACGGGTGCGGCACCTGCTGGCGATGGGTCTCGCCTGCATCGCCACGACGTTGGGCCTGCTGGCGCTGGTCTGGATCCTCGGCATCCTGGTCTGGAAAGGGTTCGACGGCCTGACGCTGGCGGTGTTCACCCAGATGACGCCGCCGCCCGGCAGTGCCGGTGGATTGCTCAATGCGATCTACGGCAGCTTCATCCAGACCCTGGCGGCGACGCTGATCGGCACGCCGATCGGCATTCTCGCAGGCACCTACATGGCCGAATACGGGCGCAATACGAAGCTGTCGAACACCGTGCGTTTCATCAACGACGTGCTGCTATCGGCGCCCTCCATCATCGTCGGCCTGTTCGTCTACGAGATCATGGTCGGCCCGATGGGGCACTTCTCGGCCTGGGCAGGCTGCGTGGCGCTGTCCATCCTGATCCTGCCGGTAGTCGTGCGCACCACCGAGGACATGCTGCTGCTGGTACCGGATACGCTGCGCGAAGCGGCTTCCGCGCTCGGCGCGCCGCGCTATCTGGTGATCCGCAAGGTCTGTTATGGCGCCGCGCGTGCCGGACTGGTAACCGGCGTGATGCTGGCCGTCGCCCGCATCAGCGGCGAAACCGCGCCACTGCTGTTCACCTCGCTGAACAACCAGTTCTGGAGCACCAACATGAACGCGCCGATGTCGAACCTGCCGGTGGTGATCTTCCAGTTCGCGCTGTCGCCCTACGCCGACTGGCAGAAACTCGCCTGGGCCGGAGCGCTGATCATCACCCTGACCGTGCTGTCGCTGAACATCATCGCGCGCAGCTTCGTATCCCCCAAAAACCCGTCCAGATAACTCATCGCCAACATGGATGCCACCAAAAGCCGCCCCAGCGTTCCTGCCGTCGCCGCGCACAAGGTCAAGATATCAATCGACAACCTGTCCTTCCATTACGGCAGCGCGCACGCGCTTAAAAACATTTCGCTGCCGCTGTACGAGCGCGCCATCACCGCTTTCATCGGTCCGTCCGGCTGCGGAAAATCCACCCTGCTGCGCACGCTCAACCGCATGTACGACCTGTATCCGGGACAGCGGGCCACCGGCGAAGTGCTGCTCGACGGCGAGAACATCCTGGCTTCGGGCATGGACCTGAACCGGTTGCGCGCGCGCATCGGCATGGTGTTCCAGAAGCCGACGCCGTTTCCGATGTCGATTTACGAAAATATCGCTTTCGGCATCCGCCTCTACGAGAAACTGCCGCGCATCGACATGGATGAGCGTGTCGAAGACGCGCTGAAACGCACGGCGCTGTGGGATGAAGTCAAGGACAAGCTCGGCAGCAACGGCATGAGCCTGTCGGGCGGCCAGCAACAGCGCCTGTGCATCGCCCGCACGATTGCGGTGCGCCCGCAAGTGATCCTGCTCGACGAGCCGACCTCCGCACTGGACCCGATCTCCACCGCCAAGATCGAAGAACTGATGTACCAGCTCAAGGACGATTACACCCTGGTCATCGTCACCCACAACATGCAGCAGGCCGCGCGTGTCGCCGATTACACCGCGTTCATGTATCTCGGCGAACTGGTGGAATACGGGGAGACCGACCGGATCTTCACCAAGCCCCGCGAACAGCGCACCGAAGACTACATCACCGGCCGCTTCGGCTAGGTCCGCCGCATCGATCAGGTTTTACGCCGTACCCGCTTGCCTGGAAAGTGACAGGTGAACGTGCTGCCCTTGCCAAGCTCACTACGAATTTCGAGTCGCCCATCATGGCGCTCCAACGCATGTCGGACGATGGACAGGCCCAGGCCGGTGCCACCGGTCGCGCGCGAGCGGCTGGCGTCGACCCGGTAGAAACGCTCGGTCAGCCGCGGCATGTCCTGTACTGCGATGCCGATCCCCGTATCCGATACCGAAAATCGCGCACCGTCCGGTTCGATCGTCCAGATCGCGCGGATCGATCCTCCGTCCGGGGTATAGCGCACGGCGTTCGATAGCAGGTTGGTCAGGATGCTCCGCACGTCGCTGTCGTCGCCGAGCAGTTGCAGGTCCGCATCCGCCGAAACCTCGAAGACGTGCCGTCCCTGCGACAAGGCCTTCGCCTCCTCCACGACCTTTGCGACCATGCCTTCCATTTCAAGCACTTCCTGCCGGGCCGCCGCATCGCCATCGAGCCGCGCCAGGCGCAGCATGTCGTGCACCAGCGATTCCATGCGCAGCGCCTGGCTGCGCATTTCCTCAAGCGGCACCCGCCACTCCGCCAGCGCCGCGTGGTCGTTGGTCTCCGGTTCCATCATGTCGAGATAGCCGCGCAGCACGGTCAATGGCGTGCGCAATTCGTGAGAGGCATTGGCGACGAAATCGCGTCGCGCCGCCTCCAGCCGTTTCAATTCGCTGATGTCGCGGACGATCAGAAGACGCTGACTGTTGCCGTACGGAATGATCCGCAGCAACAGCGTACTGGCGGAATGGATCGGCGACGGCGACTCCACTTCCTGTTCATAGTCGCCCTGGGTGAAATAGCGGATAAAGGCTGGATGGCGGATCAGGTTGGCGATACGCAGGCCGATATCATCGGCATTGCGCAGGCCCAGCAGCTTTTGCGCCGCCTGGTTGAACCAGGCGATCTCGCCATGCGCGCCCAACACCACGGCGCCGTCGGGCAGCGCCGCGGTCGAGGCCTGGAATTCCGCCAGCATCGCCGACAGCTGCTTCTGCTTCTTGCGGTTGCGCCGGCGCATCTCCAGCAGGCGGTCGAAGATGTCGCCCCAGATGCCGGCCGGCTCGGGCAGGGTCGTCGCCCCGGGCCGCTCGACCCAGGCCCGCAGTTCGGCCAGATGCCGCAGGTAAATGATGAAATAAATGCCGGCAACCACTACGGCACCCGGCGCGGCCTGACCGAAGAACGCGCCGATTGCGGCACCGATCAGTACGGCTATCGCTGCGCGTGCGATCTCGCGCAGCCATGCGCCGGTCACGCGTCGGTCGCACGGCTTAGGCGCTGGTGTATCAGTCGGACTCGCCGGTGCGGGAGATGCTGCGCTCACGCCGGAAACCTCCCTCGTCATCGGATGATGGAAACCGGGTGGAACAGAAATCAGGTGCGCTCGGAAAAGCGATAGCCCGAACCCCGCACCGTCTGGATCATCTGGTCGCATCCATGGGGTTCCAGCGCCTGGCGCAGACGGCGGATATGGACATCCACCGTGCGCTCCTCGACGTAGATATTCTGGCCCCAGACGCGATCCAGCACCTGTTCGCGCGTGTAGACCCGCTCGGGATGGCTGATGAAGAAATGCAACAGTTTATATTCGGTCGGCCCCAGCCTGACGGCCTCGCCGTTGGCGGTGACGCGCTGGCTCGCGCCATCGACTTCCAGTCCGCTGACGCTGAGCTTTTCGTCCTCCCCTCCGGGCAGGGTGCGCCGCAGGACTGCCTGGATGCGCGCGATCAGTTCCGGGAAAGAGAACGGCTTGGAGACATAGTCGTCGCAGCCGATGTTCAACCCGCGCACGCGGTCTTCTTCCTCCGCGCGTGCGGTGACCATGACGATGGGAATGTCGCGGCTGGCCGGCGCGGATTTGAGCTCGCGCGTCAACTCGATGCCGCTGGTTCCCGGCATCATCCAGTCCATCAGAATCAGATCGGGGCGTTCTTCGGCGATGCGCAGCCGCGCCGACGGTGCATCGGCCGCTTCGGCGACGCGGAATTCCGCGCGCTTCAGCGCAAACCGCAACATCTCGCGGATGGCGCTCTCGTCCTCGACCACCAGTATCAAGCGGCCATTCATCCCTTTCATTCCCGATCCGTCCTGCAGCGAGAATATGAAAGACTCATGACACTATCGTTACAACCGCCGCATGACGACGCTGCCGGCGGAATACCCGGCGCCGAACGCGCACAGCACGCCGACATCGCCGGCGTTCAGATCCTGCTGGTACTTGTGGAACGCGATCACCGAGCCCGCCGAACTGGTGTTGGCATACTCGTCCAGGATCACCGGCGCCTGCTGCTCGTCGGGCTCGTGGCCGAGGACGCGCCTGGAGATCAGGTGGTTCATGCTGAGGTTGGCCTGGTGCAGCCAGAAGCGCTTGACCGATTCCGGTGCGATCTCGAGGCTGTTCAGGTGCGACACGATCAGTTCGGAAACGATCGGCACCACTTCCTTGAACACCTTGCGGCCTTCCTGGTTGAACAGGATGTCATGCCATTCCCGCGGCGGCTGCTCCGACGGATTCAGGAAGCCGAAGTTGTTGCGGATATTGTTGGAGAACTGCGTCAGCAGGCGCGTGCCCAGCACTTCAAATCCGACCTCGCCCTGCGCGCCTTCCAGCGGTTCGACCAGGATCGCGGTCGCCGCATCGCCAAAGATGAAATGGCAGTCGCGGTTGCGGAAATTCAGATGTCCGGTGCAGATCTCGGGACTCACCACCAGCGCCGCGCGCGCGCTGCCCTGGCTCACCGCGTCCACCGCTGCCTGCAAACCAAAGGCTGCAGAGGCGCAGGCCACGTTCATGTCGTAGGCGAAACCCGCGGTGCCCAGGTAATGCTGGATTTCCACCGATACGGCCGGATAGGGCCGCTGCAGGTTCGAACAGGCAACGATCAGCGCATCGACTTCTCCGGGTTTGCGGCCGGCGCGTTGCAGCGCCTGCGTGCAGGCGGCGACGCCCATCTCGGCCATGATCGAGGGTTCGTCGTTGCCGCGCGTGGCAATCTGCGGACGCAGGACTTCAGGATCGATGATGCCGGACTTGTTGATCGTGTAGCGCGACTGGATGCCGGACGCCTTGACGATGAATTCGCTGGACGAAGGCTGCAGCGCGGTCAGGCTGCCGGCGGCGATGGCCGCCGCATGTTCCGCGTTGTAACGCTCGACGTAAGTGTTGAAGGCCGCCACCAGCTCATCGTTGCTGACGGACTCCGGCGGCGTATAGAGACCCGTGCCGGTGATGGCGACTCGCTTCATGGGTTCCGATCCTGATCAAATTTCGTGAGTGATTCGACGCGTGATTCTACCCGCAATTCAGACCGCGGAATCGAACGCCGGCCAGCCTGCGCGCAGTATCGCCTCGCGTATCGTCTCGGCGGTTTCGGGTGCGCGACGCAGTCCCAGGTGACCGCCCTGGTACCATGTGATGGCGGTGTTCCAGTGTTGTGCCAGCGACAGCGGCTGCTGCGGCACCACCAGGCGATCCGCCGTGCCGGCGAAGATCAGCAGTTTTTCCGGTGCCAGCAGCGGCGGCCGCGCCAGCGGCGACACCACACGCAGGATTTCACGGTAGCGCGCCTCGTTCATGCCCAGCGACTCGAAGTAACGCAGATGCGCCGGCGGCATGAAGCGCCAGGTGGCTGTGGCGAAATCCACCAGCGGAATGCCGGCAACGATGAAATCGAGATCGGCCTCGTAGGACGCCAGCAGGCTGGCGTTGTAGCCGCCGAGACTGACGCCGTAGACGCCGATGCGCGGCTGTTCCTCCTGTTGCCGGATCCAGGCGATCGTGCGCCGCAGGTCCCACAGGGCATTGCTCTGGGCATGCACCAGGTTCAGCAGATCGCCGTCGAGATAGCCATCGCCCGAGCGCAGGCCGATCCTGCGCGGACCGTGCAGCGGCAGCACCGGCTGGACGATGTTGAGGCCCAGGGCGTGATGCAGCCATTTCGGCGTGAACAGGCCCAGATCCATCCACGCCGCGCCCATGCGGTAGCCGTGGATGCACAGCAGCCAGGGTCGCGGCTTGCCCGGGTGGCGCAGCACGCGCACGCAGGCCTGGTTGTTTTCACGGTAGCTGCGCCACACCGCCGCGCCCGGCAACAGCTCGTCGGGCGCATAGCCGCTGTCCCAACTCAACTCCTCGTAGTTGCTGCCATAGATGCGATGCGTCGATGAATCGATATCCGACGGGGCCGGCGGTTGCGCGTGAAACAGGCCGGGGTCCTGCAACCCGCCAAGACTCTGCAAGGCTTCTTCCAGCTTGAACGCATCGGCGCACAGGCGCTCGCCTTCGGCGCCGCCGGGCATCCTCGCGCTGGCCAGAAAATATCCCAGCAGCGCTTCGTCGAGCGCGGCCCGGGCATCCATCTGCGGCGACATCTCGATCGCGGGCGCACCGTCGTACTGCGGTTCCATTTCCAGCGCGATACGGCCGGCCACGACGAAACACGCGGCGGAGCCCAGCGCCGCCAGCAGCGCGGCCCCAAAACTCGCCGTCAACGCTGCACCAACCGCCAGCAAGACGCCGAGCACGCCGCCCAGGGCCATGTATTGCGTGGTACGCGGGTCTCCCGGCAGCAATAGCAACGCCACGCCCGCAGCCAGCAGCAGCGCGCCGGGCACGATCGCCCACAGCAGCCAGCTGTCGCCGCCGGCGACCAGCAGCCAGTAGAGCCCGACCGCGATCGCCAGCCACGCGCGGTGCTCCCAACGTTTGGGCGCAGGCATCAGCATGGGGCCACCTGCAAAGCGGTTCCCGCACCACCCGCTCGCGGTATCCGCG